>JBEPZA010000001.1:0-35172 GCA_041641075.1 Aquificaceae bacterium
GGGGGCAATTTGCCGAGTTCCTTGAGGAGAGTTCCCCCGACGCCTTAGGCTACTAACCCAGCCCACCTGTGTCGGTTTGCGGTACGGGCAGCAGTACTTCAACGCCTACGCCGTTGTTTCTTGGCAGCGTAGCGTCGAGAGAGTTACCCCATCGGCTCTCGGAGTGTGAGGTGACGGATTTGCCTGCCACCTCCTCCTACTACCTTGGACCACCATTCCATAGGTGGCTCTCTCTAGCTTTCTGCGTCACGACTTAGGCTCCATACTGCTGGCGCAGGAATATTCACCTGCTTCCCATCGGCTACGCCTTTCGGCCTCACCTTAGGGTCCCGGCTAACCGGCGGCTGATTTACATTGCCGCCGAACCCTTGGGCTTCCGGCGGACAGGTTTCTCACCTGTCTTGGCTGCTACTCATGCCAGGATTCTCACTTCCCTGCAGTCCATACCTCCTTACGGAGATACTTCAACCCACAGGGAACGCTCCCCTACCGCTTGTCAAAGACAAGCCCGCAGCTTCGGTACTAGGCTTAAGCCCCGCTAAATTTTCGGCGCACATCCGCTCGGCCGGTCAGCTGTTACGCACTGTTTAAAGGATGGCTGCCTCTAAGCCAACCTCCCAGCTGTCTTAGCGGATGCACATCCTTCCCCACTTAGCCTAGATTTTGGGACCTTAGCTGGCGGTCTGGGCTGTTTCCCTCTTGTCCACCGGAGCTTATCCCCCGGGGACTGACTGCCGCTCTACCTTTTCCGGCATTCGGAGTTTGGCAAGGTTCGGTACCCCTTTCGAGGCCCTAGCCCAACCAGTGGCTCTACCTCCGGAAAGGAACGAGCGACGCTAGGCGTCGACCTATTTCGGGGAGAACGAGCTATCACGGAACGCGATTGGCTTTTCACCGCTACCCACACCTCATCCAACGGTTTTGCAGCACCGACTGGTTCGGGCCTCCAGACGGCGTTACCCGTCCTTCACCCTGGGCATGGGTAGATCGTTCCGCTTCGCGCCTGCCCCTAGCAACTTAACGCCCTATTCAGACTCGCTTTCGCTTCGGCTTCGCCTAACGGCTTAACCTTGCTGCTAAGGACAACTCCCTGGCTCATTCTGCAAAAGGCACGCAGTCGAGCTTTAGAGCTCTTCCACTGGCTTGTAGACTTGGGGTTTCAGGTTCTATTTCACTCCCCTTCCGGGGTTCTTTTCACCTTTCCCTCGCGGTACTATGCGCTATCGGTCTGACCTGAGTACTTAGCCTTGGAGGGAGGTCCCCCCTGATTCCCACGACCTTTCACGGGGGCCGTGGTACTTGGGATCGCACACCCGGAAGAGAACCACCTTTAGGATACAGGGCTTTCACCTTCTATGGCGGAGCGTTCCAGCTCACTTCTCCTAGATGGTTCTTTTGTAACTTCCTGGGAGACCGGCAGATCTCCCCGTGTGCGTCCCGCTACCCTGCATAGGCTAAGGCTGCCGCCATGACACCTATGCAGTTTAGGCTGGTCCCCGTTCGCTCGCCGCTACTAGGGGAGTCTCAATTGATTTCCTTTCCTGGGACTACTAGAAGGTTTTACTTCGTCCCGTATTGGCTCCGCTTACGCGGATAGTAGGGCTCAACACCCTACTGGGTTTCCCCATTCGGGCATCTGGGCCTCACAGGCTTTTGCGCCTCCACCCAGCTTATCGCAGCTTAACACGCCCTTCGTCCCCTAGGTCAGCCAAGGCATCCACCCCAAGCCCTTACTAACTTACACACCTACAAGAAAGAAAGACCTATTCAGTTGCCAATTTTACATGGAGATGGTGGGACTTGAACCCACGACCTCCTGCTTGCAAAGCAGGCGCTCTTCCGCTGAGCTACATCCCCTCTGCCCCAGATAATGGGCCTCGGTGGACTTGAACCACCGACCTTGCCCTTATCAGGGGCACGCTCTAACCGACTGAGCTAGAGGCCCTCAGCTAAGCGCCTAGCAACTCAATAAGGAGGAAGGACTCGATAGTGTTTGAGCTTAATCCGTTAAAAGGAGGTGATCCAGCCGCAGGTTCCCCTACGGCTACCTTGTTACGACTTCGCCCCAGTCGCCAGCCTTCCCATCTTCCTCTGCCTCCTTGCGGTTAGCTCGAGGGCTTCCGGGAAGACTGACTTCCGGGGCGTGACGGGCGGTGTGTGCAAGGCCCGAGAACGTATTCACGGCGGCTTAGCTGATCCGCCATTACTACCGATTCCGGCTTCATGAGGGCGAGTTTCAGCCCTCAATCTGCACCATGACCAGGTTTAAGGATTAGCTCCCCATTACTGGGTTGCATCCCATTGTCCTGGCCACTGTAGCGCCTGTGTAGCCCCGGGCATAAAGGGCATGCTGACCTGACGTCGTCCCCACCTTCCTCCGACTTATCGCCGGCGGTCCCCTTAGAGTGCCCTCCAAAGGAGTGGCAACTAAGGGCAGGGGTTGCGCTCGTTGCGGGACTTAACCCAACATCTCACGACACGAGCTGACGACGGCCATGCACCACCTGTGGTGGGATTCTATCCAGAGGATAGCACCCCTCGCTTTCGCAAGGGTTTCCCACCATGTCAAACCCGGGTAAGGTTTTTCGGTTAGCATCGAATTAAACCAGACGCTCCACCGGTTGTGCGGGCCCCCGCCAATTCCTTTGAGTTTCAGGCTTGCGCCCGTACTCCCCAGGCGAGGCGCTTAACGCGTTAGCTGAGGCACTGCCACGAGGACAACGCCTAGCGCCCATGGTTTACAGCCAGGACTACCCGGGTATCTAATCCGGTTTGCTCCCCTGGCTTTCGTCCCTGACCGTCAGGACAGCTCCAGTAGGTTGCCTTCGCCATCGGTGTTCCTCCCGATATCTACGCATTTCACCGCTACACCGGGAATTCCACCTACCTGAGCGTGCCTCAAGACAGGCAGTTCGGTATGCCTTTCCACCGTTGAGCGGTGGGCTTTGACAAACCGCTTACCCGTCCGGCTGCGGACGCTTTACGCCCAGTAAATTCGCGCAACGCTCGGGACCTACGTATTACCGCGGCTGCTGGCACGTAGTTAGCCGTCCCTTCCTCTGGAGGTACAGTCACAGATAAGAGCTATTAACCCTTATCTGCATCGTCCCTCCTGACAGGAGTTTACACCCCGAAGGGCTTCTTCCTCCACGCGGCGTCGCGGGGTCAGGCTTTCGCCCATTGCCCACGATTCCCCACTGCTGCCCCCCGTAGGGGTGTGGGCCGTGTCTCAGTCCCACTGTGGCCGACCACCCTCTCAGGCCGGCTACCCGTCATAGGCTTGGTAGGCCGTTACCCCACCAACTACCTGATAGGCCGCGAGCCCCTGCTTGGGCGGGAGCTTGCAAAGCATAGGCCCCCTTTCACACTGACTCTTAGTGAGCCAGTGCAGTATAGGGTATTAGCCTTCCTTTCGGAAGGTTATCCCCTTCCCAAGCGTAGGTTACTCACGTGTTACTCACCCGTTTGCCGCTCAGGGCCATAAAGACCCTGCGCACGACTTGCATGTGTTAGGCGCGCCGCCAGCGTTCGCGCTGAGCCAGGATCAAACTCTTCAGAAAACCCCAATTTTATGAGTCCTTCCTCCTTATTCAATTGCCAACTTGACAAGGGATTTCAGTCCCTCTTTCTACAGCAGAATTATTATTATAACTCTTTTCTTCTATCTTGTCAAGTCTTTTTTTCACGGGCTCTTTGTATACAGAACCCAACTTTCAATTCTATTAATAATAACACAAGATATCTTATTTGTCAAGTGTTTTTTTCACGGAGCTTTTTGTCGCTCCAAACTTTACCTGCAAACCTCGATTATACAAATTATAACTATCAACTCTACTTTTGTCAACTGAGTCTATGAACCCTCTTTTTATGATTTCCACAAGATTAAGCTATCACTGAAGCTCATGGGCATCATGGAAAAAGTTTATACTATTACGTTATATTTATATATGGCTTTATGCGGATGGTTTTGATGGTACTATTTGTTCTAATACTCTTAAGTATAGCAAATGCTCAAGAAAACTGTAGTTCCGAGAGCACATTAAATAAGCTCAAAGAGCTGATAGATAAGTATTACTTATGGAGAAGTAAGTTAGCAGATTTCAATCCAGCTAACTTAGAAGATGCTATAGGGCAACTGAGAAAGATTGGAGATCCCTGGACAACAATAACCAAAGAATCGGAAGATAGGTTGTGGTATAACCAATCTAAATTGATAGGCATAGGCATAAGATGGAACGATGAAGGAGTGATAACTAAAGTCTTTAACAACTCACCTGCACAAGTGGCAGGTCTCAAAAGGTATGATAAAATACTCAGCATTCAGGGAGAGAGGAATATAGATAAATGGGTAGAACGCATAAGAAGAACAAATCTTGAAGAGCCCGTAGAAGTTGTTATATTGAGAGATGGTAAGTTGATAAAGTTTTACGTATATAAAGATAAATTTGAAATACCATCAGTCGATGAGGTACACACTTTTGAACTTAACGGTAAGAAGTATGGTTATGTTCAACTGAATAATTTTACGAATCCTTCTGTTGAGCTCTTTTTTAGAGAGGTAGAGAGACTAAAAACGGAAAACATAGATGTATTGGTAATTGATCTAAGGTATAACAGTGGGGGCTTAATTTCTGTAGTAAGAAAAATTGCGGGAATGTTTGTTGGTGATGAACAGCCAATATTTTACCTAGAACACGCAAGAGGTGGCTTGACTATATACAACTCAGAATATGCTAAAGCCACTTACGATAGGGAAATAATTCTCTTAGTTAGTAAAGCTACAGCCTCAGCATCAGAAATCTTGGCTTCTTTACTTAGGCACTACAAAAAGGCAAAAATCATAGGTAGCTTATCAGCAGGAAAATACGTAGGCAGTAATATGTATAGATTAAATGATTGTGGCGATATCCTACGTCTAATTTCCTTTGAAGTTAAACTTATGGATGGTTACCCGGTAGTAAGTCAAATTGGTATAGTGCCAGACTGTTTTGTAAGACAGCCTACGAATTACTTTCCTGAAGAACTAATAAAGTTGTGTGAAGAGAACGATCCTGTGGTGCTCAAGTAGCTAAAAATGAAGTTATTTGAGACCTTGATGTAGCAAAAACACTAACTTGTGACTAAGCCTTAGCTTATAGATGATAAATCCAAAATTCTCTTAAGATTCTCTCTCAGCTCCTGTCTTTCTACATTTGTATCTACAGGAATGGCATACTTAGGTAAGCTAAAGCTTTCCTTTTGCTTTAGATAAATACCAAAGTCCGCATCTGAAACATCAACCCTCTTTGAGAGTCTTCTCCTAATTTCCTCTTCACTTGCAATAGCACAAAGAAAGATGGCATTGGGGAATGCTTTCTTTACCAATTGTCTTTGCTCCTCTTTCAAAAAGGTAGCATCCAAAACTACGTTCTTGCCTTCTTGGACGAGCCTTTTGGCTCTTTCTACAAGTTCTTGGTAGACCATATTGGTTACTTCTTGGGAGTATATGCCTTCACCAAAGTTAGCCTTTGCGCTCTGATTAATATCTATCCCCATAAGCTCTTTTCTTATGATGTCGCTTCTTAGCCACTCAAAGCCAAAGTCTTCGTGAAGTATGCTCGAAATAAAGGACTTTCCGGAGCCAGATAGTCCCATAACTACTATTAACATACTTAGTTTATACCTAACTCCTTCAGGAGAAGAGGTGAATTTCCTTCTATGATTTTGTATTTGCTAGGTATTATGTTGTATGGCACTGCTCTGATATTTAAATCCTCTGCTATTTTTATGTGCTCGTAGATTAGTGGGCACTCTATCTTCTGTGGTAATTGCTTGTCGTATCTACCGCTTAAGACATCATCCAAAGCTTTATACCTTTCTTTACTACAAACTATGTAGCTTGCTTTAGCCCAATTGGATGGGTTTTTGGGATTGGCTACGACGAAAATATGCACTTTCAATTTGTTTAGATGGGGTTTTAGTTTTGCCCACTCATCTCTGCAATGGGGACAGTCTGGGTTTATAAAGGTGATGAGGGTATTTTTACCTTTTCCAACGGTTACCGCTTTGTTCAGAGGTATACTGTTTATTTGTTGTTTTAGAAGTTCTGTATACAAATCTTGAGCAAACAGCGAAGCACAAAACACAAACAAAATAACTAAGCCTTTTGTGAACATAGTTCTTCTATTTTACTACGCACCTTTTGTATTATCCAGTCAGGGGTTGAGGCTCCTGCTGTGATGCCTATCTTTTTGGCATTTTGGAACCACTCCTTTTGTAACTCTTCTTCCGTTTCTACATGGTAGGATTTAGGGTTTAGACTTTTGGATATTTCGTATAGTCTTCTGGTATTTCCACTGTTTTTGCCACCTACCACTATCATCACGTCCACTTTGGGCGCCAGATCGTAAACATCTTCTTGTCTTTCGGATGTAGCGTTACATATAGTGTTTACAACTTTAAGCTCCTTAGTCCAAAGTGCCAATTCTCCCACTGCTTCCTTAAAGAACTGTTCGTTTTGTGTTGTCTGAGCTACTACTCCAAGCCTGTCCATACCAAGGACTTTCTTTAGGTCTTCTTTCGTTTCTACGACTGTGCCTTTACCGCCAGCTTCCTGTATGTAACCCATGGTGCCTATAACCTCTGGGTGGTTTTTCTCTCCAAGCACTACTACAAAGTAACCTTCCTTTACCAGGTCAGTGACAGCCTCGTGAACCGCCTTTACGTATGGACACGTAGCGTCTACCACGTTTAGTCCCATTTCACGAAGTGCTTTTTCTCTGGATGGGGGTATACCATGGGATCTAATGATTACAGTATCGCCCTTTTTTAGGTGATTTTCTGAGTCAGTAGTTTGTATACCAAGGGTTACCAACCTACTAACTTCTTGGGGATTGTGAATTAGTGGTCCAAGCGTGTATACTTTCGCATTTTTCGATTTTGAGGATTTTTCGGCAAGGTGGATGGCTCTCTTAACTCCAAAACAGAAACCTGCGTGCGGTGCTACTATAATTTCAACCATATACAAATAATGTATCCATCAGTTGTGAATTTTCAACTTCGGGAGCTGTTCTCACACAAATCAAGCTTTGGGCTTTTAGTGTTCAAAGGATTTCAGGATTTTTTCTGAGCTGACTACTCCTACGAAACTTTTGAAAATCCTTCCATTCCTTACAAGGAATGTAGTTGGTGTAGCCAATACTCCAAGGTCCTTGGCTATTTTTGATCCTTCTTGCGAAAATACGTCTACCATTACAACTTTTACTTTGTCCTTAATTCTCTCTATATTGGGCGACATGAGTTTACACGCTCCACATCTTTGGGAATAAAAGTAAACAACACCTGTGTCAATTAGATTTATATCCATTCCTTTCATTTTGCTTAACCTATAGTATACATAGAGCCTGAAAACTAGAACAAATGAGAGAAACAGAATAAGAAACAGAGATATAAGTTTCAACAGAGCTTCCATACTTAATACACCTCCGTTTGCAATAATCTATATGGTTTTAGAAAACCATTTGTCAATTTGCCTATACCTACAAATGTTTGATTTACGTATAATCTAATAAGTATTTCTTGATCTATACTATCCTTTGTTTTGATAGGTATTCCTTTTTTGAGCTTTTCCCACCAATTTACAGGAATACTTACTTTGTGTAGAAAATCAAGAGCCTCGTCTATGGGTATGAGTAATCCGTTAATGTCATATTGGCTTAGAATTTTTTCATAAGGAACTGCCATCCTGATGTCAAACTTGCCAATCTTTACTCTTCTGAGTTCTGTAAGGTGAGCACCGCACCCAAGGTTAATACCAATATCGTGTATTAAAGATCTTATGTATGTTCCAGAGGATACTTCAAACTTTGCGCAAAAATGCGGTAATTGGCAATCTATTAGAGAGGACTCATGTATGTAAACTTTCACACTTTTCAAATTAACTTCTTGTCCTTCTCTGGCAAGTTGGTAAGCTCTCTTACCTTTTACTTTCTTTGCGGAGAATATAGGGGGCGTTTGGAGCATTTCACCCTTGAGAGTTTCGACTGCTCTTTTTACATCTTCACAGGAAACATTGACTGGTAGAGTTCTAAGTAATTTACCCTGAGCATCGTATGTATCTGTTACTTCTCCAAGTTTACCCCATGCTACGTAAACCTTTGGAAGGTTTGTGATTAGGTTTGCGTATCTTGTGGCGCTCCCTATTACCAAAACTAGCAAGCCGGTGGCTATGGGGTCTAATGTTCCTGTATGCCCAACTTTTGTGTTTAGTTTTTTCTTAACTGCCTCTACAACTTGATAGGATGTTAGATTTTTGGGTTTGTCTATCAGTAGGACAGAAGCAAGCATTACGATAGAAAATCTCTAAGGTGACGCTTCATTGCCATGTTCCTAAGTTTCCTAAGGGCTCTGGTTTCTAGCTGTCTGACTCTTTCCCTAGATATGTTGAGAATTTCACCTATCTCCCTCAGTGTCCTTGGTTCTTCTCCTCTTAATCCAAATCTTAGCTCTATTACCCTTCTCTCTTTTTCTGGTAATTTATCGAGCAAGTCACTAACCTCTTTTTCTAGAACTTCATCTATGACTTTTTCTTCTACTTCTGCAGTTCCGTGCATGCTTAGGAAGTCTATAAAGAAAGTGTCTTCGTTTTCGCCTACTGGCGTGTCCAAGGACAAAGGAGCTTTTATCATCTGGAGCGCTTTCTCTACACTGTCTGGGTCTATTTTGTAGCCTTCTTTTTTTATTCTTTGCCTAACTTCATCTTCCGTAGGTTCTCTACCTAGTTCATTCTCCAGTTCTTTCATCACATACTCTCTTGTGTATTCGTAAGCAACTTCTTCCGAGGTTGGTTCCCTTTCCAGTTCCTTAAATAACCTACTGTATATACTTCCAACTTTGTTTATTATGTGTGTCTGTTTTAGCGGTATGCGCACTGCGCTTGTTTGCTGAGACAGGGCTTGCATTATAGCCTGCCTTATCCACCAAACCGCATATGATATAAACTTTACGCCTCTATCTGGGTCAAACCTCTTCGCAGCTTCTATAAGACCGTGGTTTCCTGCAGCGATGAGTTCCGAGAGTGGAAGTCCATAACCTAAGTATTGCTTAGCTATGCTTATTACGAACCTGAGGTTAGATTCTACGAGTTTTTTGAAGGCTTCTGTATCGCCTTCTTTTGCTCTTTTTGCTACTTCTTTTTCCTCTTCTGGAGATAGCAGTGGTATGTTGGCTATTTTCTTCATATATTTGTTTATGATTTCTTGTTCCGTATCTGGTATCATCTTTATCTACCTCAGTCTAAGTGCTATGTATAGGTTTTCTTGATTTCTTCTAACTAGAAGGAGCGCTCTTTCCCTTTCAGATTTAATGAGGGAATCCAACATGGATCTTACCTGATCTACACTCGATACAGGAACATTGTTTACCATGAGGATAACATCTCCGGGTCTAAGACCGCTAATGTGCGCCAAACTTCCTGGCATAATGCCAGTTATCAGTACTCCTTTTGTGCCCAATCTACTCTCTTCTTGCGGTGTTAGGTTCCTCAGTGATAAACCCAGATTCTGAGTGTCTTGTTGCTCTCTAGTTGCTTGACGTTCCTCTGGCATTTCTCCAACTTTTACATTTATTTGAATCTCTTTGCCATCTCTTAAAACCACAAGTTTAAGCTCATTACCAGGTGGTGTCTTCATTATCTTGAATTGCAAGTCTCTGACGGATTTTACTTTCTCTCCATCTACGGATAACACTATATCTCCAATTTTTAAACCAGCCTTTTCTGCAGGACTACCAGGCATTATTTGGGCTATTATAACTCCTTCCCTTATACCTATGGCTTCAGATATATCAGAAGTTACCTCTTGTATTACTACTCCTAACCAACCTCTCGTAACTTTACCTTTTTCTATTAATTGATCGGCTATCCATTTAGCTAGGTTTATAGGTATGCTAAAGCCGAGCCCTTGCCCTTCTGCGAGTATGGCGGTGTTTATTCCTATGACCTCGCCTTTTATATTGACCAATGGCCCACCAGAGTTTCCAGGATTTATAGGAGCATCTGTCTGTATGAAGCTCTCATACTGAGTTATTCCTATACTACGCTTGAGTGCGGAAATAACACCTACCGTTACCGTACGCTCCAGTCCGTAAGGGTTTCCTATAGCGATAACTATTTGTCCTACTTTTAATTTATCAGAATCGCCGAGTTTCGCCACTCTCCTCTCTGGATTTTCTATGCCCTTAGTATCTACCTCTATAACTGCTACATCTGTTCTAGGGTCAACTCCTACTATCTTTGCTCTTTTTTCCGTGTATTCATCAAACTTAACTTTAATATCCCTACCATCCTTGACCACGTGGCTATTGGTAAGTATGTAAAACTTATCATTTTTGTAGTACATAATCACACCTGAACCTAGTGAGGGTCTTTCTTGAGGAAGGAAGGGTATAGGAAATGGGAAATCCATAATGGGCGAGCTTACTCTTTGAGTAGCGAATATGGTTACAACGGAAGGGGATACTGCTTCTACTATGGACGTTAACTCGTTTTCTATTTGAGAGAGAGATACGGATTTAAGTAAAGAGGTATTAGTTGTAGCACTAGCTTTCTGAGTCACTTCGGCTTTGCAACTTGCAAAAATTAAGGTGAAAACTAAGAAAAACGATACAAAAGCAAACATTTTCAACCTCCTCATTCTCCTACCTCGCACGAAAAGAATAAAACATCAAAATATGGCTCGCTTATAGATGATAAAATTTTTTCCATCTTGCTCCTTGAAATTATAACATTTCCGAAACTTGGATTATATGATGTACCTGTGTAGTGAAAAAATCTGATAAGATCCCAACCTGAAAAGGGAATTTCGACTCTTTGCTTTTTAACTTTTTTTAACTTTCCTCCCAAGCTTTCTATGATATTTATTACACCTTCATCACTTGGGAAAGGAAAGCTTAATTGTTCTAAGCTCCCTTTCACGGGAATGCTACACAAAAAATTCCCGTAGCACACTCTAAATATCTCTCTAATGGACAAATTCAAATCCGTCCAATGAAGTGCGAAGTTGCTAATTACAGTCTTAAAGCTTTTGTCTTTAAATGGCAGGTTCTGAGCATCACCTAATACACCTTTGTTCCCCTTAGATACGTACTCTTTTAGCATCTTTATAGAAATATCTACACCAATAGAGCCCTTGGCGTAACTACTAGCAAAACCCGTTCCACAACCCACATCCAGCAAGGGAGTACTTAGACTTTCCAGAGATAGGAGTGTATATGCGCAGTGCTTTTGGGGAATTGCCCAACTTTCGTAAGTTTTGCTAGCTCTTGAGAATCTCAAGGACAGTTCTTTCATACCCTACTGGTAAATGACCTCCGATGAGAGATATAAATTTACTTCCTTTTATGTATTGGTGCAATAATTTACCGCAATTAAAGGGGACAATTCTATCTTTAGTCCCATGTATTATGTATACTTCTTTATTTATGGTGTGAAGCTTAGGTCGCAAGTCCAAGTGGATGAAATCTTCAAGTAGTTTTGCAGCCTTCTTTGTATCTAGAGGAATATCTACATGTTTGTATGCTATAGTTCTAAATTCTTTTACGAAAGCGTAACCTTCTCTTCTTAGCCTTATCAAAAAAGCCCTTATGTTTTTTTCTTCCCAACATGAATAAAAGTTCGCTGTAGCACCTATCAGTATAAGTTTATTTACTTTATTAGGATTCAATAAGCTCATCAGAAGAGCTATAGAAGCACCGAGAGACCAACCTACTATATCCGTCTTTTCTGGTATTTTTTTCAGGAGTTTTATTGCTATATCTTGCAGTGTTGAGTAACTATCTCCAATAGATTTACCATGACCGGGAAGATCTACTTTTATCCCTTTTATACAATTAAAAATTTGTGAGCTAAACCCCCATCCATGTATTAAAAGCGGGCCCGGAGGGACTCGAACCCCCGACCTAGGGATTAGAAATCCCTTGCTCTGTCCAGCTGAGCTACGGGCCCTCGGGGCGACAGGACTTGAACCTGCGACCCCCGGCTCCCAAAGCCGGTGCTCTACCACCTGAGCTACACCCCGTCAAAAATAAATAATATAGATTAACAAAAAACTTTCACGATTTCAATAGTGGCTCTCGCTTAGCAATGTAAGCCATGAGATCTGCCAATCTGCAAGAGTATCCCCATTCGTTGTCATACCAGGCTACTACGTGGACCAAATTACCTATAACCTGGGTTAAACCCGAATCAAAAATGGAAGAATGAGCGTTACCCACAATGTCCTGTGACACTATTGGATCTTCGCAATACTGTAAAATCCCCTTCAATTGCCCGTAGGCGTATTCTTTAAATGCTTGGTTTACTTCTTCGACTGAAGATGGCGGTCTTTCTACAACAACCGTCAGATCTATTAGTGAACCATCGGCTACGGGAACTCTTCTGGCAGAACCGTCGAGCTTACCTTTGAGTTCAGGTATAACTTCGCCTATAGCTTTTGCGGCACCCGTTGTTGTAGGAATGATGTTTAGTGCGGCGGCTCTTGCTCTTCTTAGATCTTTGTGTGGTAAATCTAACACCCTCTGATCGTTGGTGTATGCGTGTACAGTTATCATGTAACCAGACATGACGCCAAACCGCTCATGAAGAACCTTCAGAACTGGGGCTAAACAGTTGGTGGTGCAGCTTGCGTTTGATATTACGTGATGTTTTTCTGGGTCATACACCTCTTCGTTTACCCCCATAACTATGGTTATATCCGGGTTTTTAGCAGGAGCCGAAATGATAACTTTATTTACGGTACCTCTCATATGAAGTTGTGCTTTATCTTTGCTAGTAAAAGCTCCGGTGGATTCCAAAACTATCTGAACACCTTCGTCTTCCCATGGAATTAAGGCTGGGTCTTTTTCTGAAAAAACTCTAATCTTCCTACCATCAACTATTAAGTACCCATCTTCATATTGCACATCAGCTCTAAAAACGCCATGCACTGAATCATACTTAAGAAGATGAGCTAAGGTTCTAGTATCTGTAAGATCATTTACGGCTACTACCTGTATATCCTCCCTTTCATAGCAGGCTCTGAAGAAGGATCTCCCAATTCTTCCGAATCCATTTATTCCTACTCTTATGCCCATAATAAGCTATATTATAACACTTCCAGTTTTGCTTTCAACGCTCCCGCTTGTTTAATAGCTTGTAATATGGATATAATCTCCCTTGGAGTTGCACCTATTTTGTTGAGTGAGTCGACGAGTTGGGCAACAGTTGCACCTCTTAATTCTACGAGACGGGATTCTTTTTCTTTGACCTGTAATTCCGTTCTTGGGATTATAACTGTTTGGCCTGGCGATAAAGGTGGAGGTTGTGAAACCTCTGGTCTTTCTATAATAGTTACTGTCAGTGTTCCTATCGCTACAGAAACTGGATTTATTCTAACGTCCCCACCAAGTAATATGAGACCAGATCTCCCATCTATTACTACTCTTGCGACAGAAGGTACATCTATATCTATATCTTCCACCTTTGCCAAAAATTCCACAGGCGACATATTTTCAGGTATGGTTAGCTTTATAGTGCTACTGTCTAACGCCTGAGCCACTATTGCGCCAAACTCGGCGTTTATCCTATCTTGTATCTGCTTTGCCAAAGAAAAACTGTTCGTGTCTAGATAAAGGTGGATTTCCCTAAAGTCAGCTCTGAAGGGTAGCTCTCTTTCTATAATTGCACCATTTGGTATTCTTCCTACTGTAGGAACATTCTGGGCTTGCGCGGCAGCTCTACCTCGGGCTTCATACCCACTTACAATCACTTGACCTTGTGCCAAAGCGTAAACTTGGCCATCCGGACCTTTCAAGGGTGTAAGTAGTAAAGTACCACCTTCTAAGCTTTTTGCATCACCTATGGCAGATACTTCTACATCGATTGGCATACCAGGTTTGGCGTAAGGTGGTATTTTCGCTGTCACCACTACAGCTGCCACGTTTTTTACAGTTATTCTCCTCTCATCTACGTTTATTCCCATGCTTCTCAACATGTTAGCTATGCTTCTTGTTGTGAATAAGGTGCTTTTGCCATCTCCTGTTCCTTTAAGTCCTGTGACCAAACCGTATCCAATCAAGTAGTTACTTCTGTTACCTTCTATGTTTGCTATATCTTTTATCTTCGTTGCAAAGCTTGTGCTAAAAAAAAGCACTAGAAAGGCAAGAGCTTTGCTAATATACGAGTTAACCATCCTGGACTTCCTCCATCAGCCAAAAATCCCTTTCCATCTATAAATACTTCTAAGTTTGCAATTTTATCGCTCGTTACTGTGTTAGACGTATCTAAGTCCTCTGGTCTAACTATACCTCTTAGAACAATCTCCCTTTGAGTATTGTTCATGTAAAAGTTCTTTTTTGCTTCTATCAGCATGCTTTTATTTGGGTATACCTTCATCACTCTTCCAGCAAGTTTGGTTGTAAGTATGCCAGATTGCTGGACTCTTCCACGAGCTTGGTTTTGCATCTGTCCACTTGCCCCTGCGCTCAATTTATCTAGAATTGTTCTGTCTAAACCAAACAGAGAAGATATTCCTTCTCTTATTTGAGCGGATCTCTGAGTCTGTGCGGCTACATTTTCAACTGCGTTCATACTTTCTATTACCTGGATAAATACTACATCCCCTACTTTATTGGCTTTTGTATCCGCAAAAAGATTTACGTTCCCATTTTTGGGCATCAGGCTTCCCTTCGATGCATACTCTATCGTTTCTTCTCTTCCTGGGTAAGGATTTTTCTTCTCGTAGTCTTCTAAAGTGGTCACAGTGGGACCACAAGAGTGTAATACTACAAAAACCCCCAAGAGGATGCCTATCTCCCTCATAAGTAATATGATAATTCAATAAGCTTAGGCTTAAAATGTATTAACATTTTTAGTATGTGCGGAATATTTGGAATCTATAATGCAGAAAATGCAGAAGTAATGGCTTTTTATGGAATATACGCTCTGCAGCATAGGGGACAAGAAAGTGTAGGCATAGCGGCGAGCAATCTAGAGGATATAAAAGTTATCAGAAAGCCAGGTATGGTCCTTGAGGCTATAAAGAAAGAGGATTTGAGAGATTTAAAGGGAAAAATGGCTATTGCTCACGTAAGATACTCAACAGCTGGAGATGATGGGATTATGAACGCCCAACCTATAGTTAAGCAAACTCCATTAGGTAAAGTTGCTATCGTACACAACGGTAACTTAACCAACTATCAAGTTTTAAGGAAAGAAGTCATAAAAGCTGGTTTTGCCCCAGAATACACATCAGATACAGAGGTTATTCCAATTTTGATGAGTATTGGTACTTACCTACCAGAGAATTTGAGTGTACATCCAGAGGACAGAGATATCCTCCCAAGGATCATCTATGCTGTTTCTAAAGTAAAAGGGGCATATAGCATCATAATGATGATAAAGGACAAGATGATTGTTGTGAGGGATATATATGGTTTCAGACCCTTACTTATGGGGAGATTGAAAGATAGTATACTTTTTGCTTCCGAAAGCTGTGCCTTTGACATACTTGGAGCGCAAACTTGGAGGGAGATAAAGCCAGGTGAGATTCTGATAGTTGATGAAAGAGGTATAAGAAGTTATATGCCTTTTGAGCAAAAAAAGTTGGCTATGTGCATTTTTGAGTTTGTTTATTTCTCCAAACCTGAGAGTTTTATATTTGGCGATTGGGTATACCCTATCAGAAAAGCCATGGGACAGCAGTTAGCAAAAGAAGATAACATACAAGCGGACGTAGTTGTTCCAGTTCCAGACTCTGGATTAGTTCCCGCTATAGGATACTCCCAAGAAAAAGGAATCCCATTGGAGTTAGGTATAATAAGAAACCATTACGTAGGAAGGAGTTTTATTGAGCCTACTCAAGAGCTAAGGGACATTAAAGTTTTGATGAAATTAAATCCAAATCGTTCTGTCCTACAAAATAAGAAGGTAGTGGTTATTGATGATTCTTTGGTGAGAGGGACAACTTCTAAGAGAATAGTAAGTATGCTGAGAAATGCGGGTGCTAAAGAAGTGCACTTAAGGATTGCTTCTCCTCCAGTGATAGGTCCGTGTTACTATGGTATAGACACACCTACAAGGGAAGAACTCATAGCTAACCGATTCAGTATAGAGGAAATTAGAAACTTTATAAATGCGGATTCTCTTATGTATCTAAGTCTTGATGGATTAAGAAAGTGTGTAAGAGATGCCAGTCAGTTCTGTGATGCGTGTTTTAGTAACAACTACCCTTTGGAATACGAAGACACAATTACGTGTAAGCTCTAAACTTCTGCTCCATCTAAGGCTTTGCCACAATTACACGTTCTTTCCGTTGGTAATCTCTTTACAAACTCCACGATTATGGTTTTGATTTCTTCTTCTTTTGATTTCATCAAAGCTATAACTTCATCGCTTGTTAACTTGGTTTTGGATATGCCTGCTGCTGGATTGGAAACTACGCAAAGGGATGCATAACACATCTCCAGCTCTCTGGCTAGGACTACCTCTGGATATCCAGTCATACCTACAACATCCCCACCCAAAGTTTGCATATACCTTATTTCAGAGGGTGTTTCAAACCTTGGTCCTTGTGTGCATACGTATGTTGCTCGAGTGTGATAGGGGTATTTGAGATTATCGAAAACTCGGATTAGTTCTAATCGCATCTGCGGACAGTAAGGATCCGACATATCTACGTGAACCACTTTACCTTCTCTAATTAATCTGGATGGCTTATCATCTCCGCAAACCCATTTTGAGAATTTACCTTCGTAAAAGGTTGCTTCTCTGTCCTTTGTAAACTCTATGAAATCTTCTATGATTACAAAATCACCAGGATTATACTTGGGGTTGATACCACCAACCGCTGAAATTGCCAAGACCCTCTTTATGCCAAGTTCTTTAAGAGCCCAAAAATTTGCCCTGTAGGGTATTAGATGCGGGGGGTAAATGTGTCCCACGCCATGCCTGGAGATAAAGGCTATCTTGGTGTCTTCTATTTTACCCAAAATTATGGGAGATGATGGTTCGCCAAATGGTGTTTTTAGTCTCACTTCATCCACAATTTGCACGCCTTCTATCTTGTAAAGTCCACTACCACCTATTATGCCAATCATTCTAAAATTAGAAGACTATCTGTTCCTCCAAAAGGATTTGGGACGTAGTCGTCAGCTTTATCATCGTTTATCCAGTTTGTCTCATTTACAATGTATTTAAACCTATATCTACCTTTCTTCAGCCGCTTTGTTATCCAAAAAGCCCCTTCCTTGTTCCTTTTCATAGCTTCCCTTTCCCACCCGTTCCACTCTCCAGCTATGTAAACACTTTGGGCCTCTTTCAGACTGACCCTAAAAGTCACCCAACACACATCTTGTTTACATTTTTTTTCGATCATAAAAATGATTATAATTTAATGGAAGGAGGTTTCGATGAAAAATAATTACATTGATACACAAATCCTTGAAGAACTGTCAAACTTAGAATTCTTTATAGTTAAGAATCATGTGGGAACTTCAGAGTTCTGGAAAGAGTGGCAAGAAAAGTTCTCTAGGGCTTACATGGGCAAAGTTGCCATAAAGAAACTACTAAAGACGAAAAAGCTTTCTTACGAAGAGGCGTCTAGATACAAAACACAGCTCAGAGTGTACGATGATGTTATCGTATATCTAGAAACACTAAAAAACATAGCTATGAGCCTAAAGGGGATTACAAGCTTTGGTAGCAGTCCAGAATTTGATGATGAGGATATAGATTTTGATTTTTGATGAGGATAAATTATGGCACTCAAGAAAAAAACCCTAAAGGACGTGGATGTAGCAGGTAAAAGGGTCCTTGTTAGGGTAGATTTTAACGTGCCCATAGATGAGCAAGGAAACATAGAAGACGATACACGCATAAAATCCAGTTTACCTACAATAGAGTATTTGCTGGATAATAAGGCTAAAGTGATACTAGTATCTCATTTAGGGAGACCAAAGGGTGTAAAAAGTCCAGAATACAGCCTTTTACCTGTGGCTAAAAGATTGTCTAGATTAATAAACAGGGAAATCAAGTTTGTAAAAGATTGTATAGGGCCTGAAGTGCATTCTGCTATAGAAAATCTAAAAGAGGGTGAAATCCTATTGCTTGAGAATGTTAGATTCTATCCTGAAGAAGAGAAGGGGGATGAGAGCTTTGCTAGGGAACTTGCCAAACTAGGAGATGTTTACGTAAATGATGCCTTTGGCACATCTCACAGAAAACACGCATCGATTTATCACGTAGCCAAATTCCTAAAACCAGCGGTCATGGGGTTTTTGTTAGAAAAGGAGGTTTCCTTTTTTGAGAAAGCGTTGCTAAATCCTCAAAGACCTGTGGTTGCAATCCTTGGTGGGGCCAAGGTTTCCACAAAGCTTGGTGTGATAAGAAACCTTTTGGATCGTGTAGACAAAATTTTCATAGGTGGAGCAATGGCGTTTACTTTTATAAAGTCTATGGGTTACCCAGTAGGAAGTTCACTAGTAGAGGATGATTTGTGCCATACTGCAAGAGAAATAACGAATCTAGCTAAAGAAAAGAAAGTAAAGTTTTACATGCCTGTGGATTTTGTTATAGGTAAGGATCTATCAGACAGTACGCCTACAAAAGTTGTGGCTTGGCAAGAAATACCTCAAGATTGGATGGGGTTGGATATTGGACCAGCATCCGTTATGCTCGTAAGAGAGGTATTATCAGATGCACAAACTATAATCTGGAACGGTCCTATGGGTGCTTTTGAGTATGATAGATTCAAAGATGGCACGTTTCATGTAGCAAAGTTAATAGCAGAATCTCCAGCTTTATCGATAGCTGGTGGTGGCGATACGGACCACGCAATACACAAAGCTGGTGTATACAGTGCCATAGACTTTGTATCTACTGGAGGAGGAGCCTTTTTGGAGCTCTTGGAAAAAAATATGTTACCGGGCATAGAGGTTTTAGATGATAGGGATTGAGCGTATAGTTAAAGTAGCGAAGGAAGCTTCACTTTTAGGTGGACTGGTTTTAAGAGAAAACTTCAAAAAAGTAGACCAATGTGGTATTCAAGAGAAAGCGGAAAAAGATATAGTAAGTTACGTTGACAGAACATCCGAAGACATAATTCGTGATTACATACTTAAGAACTTCCCAGATCACGATATAGTAGGAGAAGAGCGCGGTGGCAAAGCCGAAGGTGATTACGTATGGTATGTAGATCCATTGGATGGTACTAAAAACTACATATCCGGTTTTCCAATTTTTGGAACATCTGTAGGAGTTACCTACAAAGGAGAACCTGTAGCAGGTGCCGTGTACCTTCCTTACTTTAACACCCTGTACTGGGCAGGTAAAGGTTTAGGAGCTTGGAAGGATGGAACACAAATTCACGTAAGTGATAATGATCAATTAAAAAGATGCAGTGTTGCCTATGGTTTTCCCTCCAGAGCAAACAGGGATTTAGACATATACTGGAACGTATTTAAATCAATATTTGATAAAGTTGGTTCTATGAGAAGACCTGGAGCTGCCGCCGTTGATTTGTGCTTTTTGGCAGAAGGTATATTCGATGGTGTTGTAGAGTTTGAGTTAAATCCTTGGGATGTATGTGCGGGCATAATTATAGTAAAAGAGGCTGGTGGATTAGTTGACTTGACGAATGGACTAAAAAAGGCAACAGATATAATCTCGGCTACACCCTACCTGTATCCTTTCCTTGAAAAACTGGTAAACTCGCATCTAAAGGGGGTTATAACTAAATGAGGCTCCTTATTGCTGTAGATTTCACGGAGGTTACAAATCCATTAATAAGACTTGCCAAGCTTATAGCTCAGGCTCACAATGCTCAGGTAAGTATAATCAATACTGTATCCCCTGTGCTTTATATGCCATATCCCGAAAGCTTTGGAATGAATGTGGTAGATCTAGAACTAATATCTCAAATGCAGAAAAATAAACTAGAAGAAGCAAAAACAAAGCTAGAAGCACTAAAAACTTATCTAAAACCCATAGATGCTCAAATTATTGCAGAAGTTGGTGATGCTGCCGAAATTTTACTTGCAAAAGAAGGTGAATTTGATCTAATCTTGTTGGCTGCACACAAGAAGAGTCTCGTGGAAAAAATACTGATAGGATCCACTACAGAAAAGGTGGCTAAGTATACCAAAAAGCCTCTCCTAATTTTGAAAGGAAAAGAGGTAGAGAACATTAAGAAAGTTTGCATTGCTTACGACTTTTCCAAGAACTCCTATCAAGCCTTCAAGTTCTCTTTAGAATTCTTAAAACCTTTCTCTCCTCAAGTATTAATAGTTCATATAGAAGAAACTATTGATTTACCTTTAATAGACAGTATAAAAGATGCAATAACAGAGCAATATAAGCGAGAAAGACAACAGCATCTAGAAAAACTCCTTCAAGACCTGAAGGAAGCGGGTATGGATGCAAGCTACATTATTCAAGCATCCGAAAGTCCAGCAAAAGGAATAATAAATTACGTAGAAAAGGAAAATCCAGATTTGGTCATTCTGGGCTCTCGTGGACTTTCTAGCATAGAAAGAGTCCTAATGGGGAGCACTACTTCCGAGCTCTTAAAAAAGTTACAGTTACCTCTGCTTATACATAGGAGCCTATGATGAATCTGATTTTATTCTTAATGATTCCCTTTTTATCTTTTGCTTCTAACGTTTACTTGGATTATCTCATGTGTGCATACCATAAGGACTCTCAGCCTATGGTTGCAAAAGATTACTGTATGAGAGCTCTAAAGAAAACTCCAGATCCTATTCTCTACTCAGATGCAATAAGAGTTTACATATCAATTAACGATTTGAACAATGCCTTGACAGTCGCACAGGAGTTTAAAAACAGATATTCAGATGTGGCACAACCCTACATATACCTTTATCAAATATACTCCCTGAAAAAAAGGGACGACTTAGCACTAAGCATTTTGGAAGAGGGAGCGTATGTAAATCCACAATCAAGGGAAATTTTGTTTCTTTTGTCTGAAGAGTATAGCAAAAGAGGTAATGTAGAAAAAGCCAAAGATGTGCTACTAAAGTTAGTACAGCTAGCGCCAGACAACCCATTGCCTTACTTTTTAATGGCAAAGCTTTATCTAAACCAGGGAGATCAAAGTTCCGCAATAGAATACTTAGAAAAATCATTAAAGGTCAGACCATCCTTCGAAGCAAGCTTTATTACTCTTGGGCTCATATATGAGCAGAAAAGCGAGTACAGCAAAGCAGAAGATGTCTATAAAACCGTACTGAAAAATGATCCATCCAACAAGATAGCTCTGGAGAGACTGGCAAATCTTTACATACTAACAAAAAGAAACCAACTAGCTAAAGAAACGATAGAAAATCTTATCAAATACTATCCAGAGGATGATAGGTACAAGCTCCAATATGCCATTATTCTGATAGATGAAAAAAATTATAAAGAAGCCAGAGGAATACTGGAAAAAGTTTACCAAAAAAACAAGGAAGACATAGAAGTATCCTTTGCCTATGGCTTTGTGTTAGAAATGTTGGACGAAAAAGATACCGCACTTTCTGTATATGAACATTTGTATCAAATTAACGCGGACAATCCTAAAGTATTGGAGCGAATGGGGCTTATATATACAGAAAAAGGGCAATACGAGAAGGCGAGGGAGGTCTTAAATCGTGCTATAAGTATTAATCCTAACAGTGTATCCGTAAATTTGATGATGGCAAACTTACTTTACGAGCAAGATAGGATAGAGGATGCTTTGGTGTATGTAGACAAGGCTATTTCATTAAATCCCAACAACAGTAGATCCTATTTGCTAAGAGCTATTATCTACGATAAAGCGGGAAGGATAATAGATTCAGAAAGGGACCTAAAGAAAGCTTTAAGTCTCAGTCCAGAAGATCCTGATCTGTTAAATCACCTTGGATACTCCCTCTTGCTCTGGTATGAGTCTGCAAGAGTAGAAGAAGCAATGGCTTTGATATCGAAAGCCCTAGAAAAAGATCCGAACAACCCAGCTTACTTGGATAGCTATGGATGGGCACTATACTTTAGTGGTAAGTATGAAGAAGCCTACGAGTATTTGATGAAAGCCTATCAATTGCAGCAAGACGACCCAGTCATAACCGAACATCTAGGTGATGTTATGATGAAGCTAGGCAAGAAGGAAGAAGCCTTGGAGTTCTTCACTAGGTCACTAAAACTCCTTGAAAGTGGCAAAAAGGGAGAACCAAATCAAAAGGAACGCTTACTAAAAAAGTTGAAGAATTAGATGTTGGTAAATTACATTTCGTGGAGAATACTAAAACTTTCTATTGTTGTTAGTTCACTCTTAGCCTTCTCTGTATTTTTTACCCAGCTTTTACGGTTTGTAGATGTTTTGTCTTCCCTTCCTGTAAGGGAATCGCTACTTTTAGTTTCTGCCTGGTTTTTCTACTTATTTGTGTACTTTTTCCCTAACTCCTTAGTGTTATCTCTTACTTATGTGTTTTTTGAACTAAAAGAAAATAAAAAGCTTCTAATTATTGAGTCCTTTGGTGTAGACAAAAACAGGTTAATAATGAGGGTATTTGTTGTAATGCTTTTGGCAGTGTTTGGCTGTTTTCTTGGTGGCTTTTTTGTAGACAGAGAAGATATACAGTTTTTAAGAAGGTACAGTGTATACAAGTACTACAGTTCACTTATAGCTTATGTGCCAGAAAAAACCTTTTATAGACTTTCGGAGATGAGCATATATTTGGAAGAGCGAAGTGGGAATAGGGCAAAAAACGTATTCTTTAACTTAAAAGATATGGTCATATTTGCAGAGACTGTAAACTTTGAACAGGGGAAGTTAGTTTTCGAAAAAGGTTCGGTTCTACACCAACAGGAAGGCAAGAGCTTTGTAGCTACATTTGACCAATACACATTGAATCTTCAAGAAGTAGTAGGTCTCGATAGGAAGCCAAGGAGAAAAGATAACATCGTCCACATGGTAAATTTCGGGCTGTTATTTTTATATCTACCTATTGCACTTTACCTTTCGCTAAAGGTCTTCCACCATACTTCTTCTCTATACTACTTCTTAGCAGTTATTTCTCTAGCATACCAGTTTACTTTAATCCTTGTTAGAAATGTTATTTAGCGTATATTATGAAAACTAAGAAGAATTTATTACGGAGGAATTTATGGCTCTAAAACCACTAAAACTTAGAAACAAATTGATTCCTATACCTATCATACAAGGTGGAATGGGTGTGGGAATTTCTTGGGAGAGGCTTGCTGGAGCGGTGGCAAAAGAAGGTGCAATGGGAGTAGTTTCAGCAGTTGGCACTGGATATAGGTTCCCAGAGCTAGTAAAAAGAGACAAATTTGGCAGGCCCATAGGCTCAGTTTACACCCACAACAAAGAGGCTTTAACTCTCATAATAAAGGAAGCCAAGAAAATATCAGAAGGCAATGGAGCTATAGGTGTAAACATACTACATGCCATAACTGACTACGGACGCGTTGTAAAGGATGCCATAGAAGCGGGAGCAGATGCTATAATATCCGGAGCGGGACTACCCTTGAGACTCCCAGAGTATGCCCAAGATGCAGACGTAGCACTAATTCCTATTGTTTCTTCGGCGAGAGCCCTAAATCTAATTTGTAGAACTTGGGAAAGAAAGTATAAACGTGTACCAGATGCTGTGATTCTAGAGGGTCCTAAATCGGGTGGTCACCAGGGATTTAAATACGAAGAGTGCTTTTTACCAGAATACCAATTGGAAAATCTCTTTCCATCCGTCTTGGAAGAAGCCAAGGCGTGGGGAGACATACCTGTAATAGTTGCAGGTGGTGTATGGAGTTACGAAGACATAAAGTATTACATGGAAAGGGGGGCAAGTGGGGTGCAAATGGCAACACGCTTTGTAGCCACATACGAATCAGATGCACCCCCCATATATAAGGAAGTACTCCTAAATGCTAAGGAAGAAGATATCATCCTTCTTAAATCCCCCGTTGGCTACCCGCTCAGAGTTGTGAAAACCCCCTTCATAGAGAGGCTTTTGGCAGGTCTTAATGGTTGGAATGGATGCGTTTCACACTGCGTAACACCTTGCAACAAAGGAGAGGAAGCAAAAAAGGTTGGTTTTTGCATAGCTGACAGGCTCGGAGCTGCGTGGCTAGGGAACTATCAAGAAGGGATATTCATAAGCGGGGCAAATGGCCACTTGCTTAAAAAGCAAGGTATAATATCGGTAAGAGAGCTTATAAAGATGCTAACAGGTCAGATACCAGATGTAACCATGCAAGCAGACAATCTAGAACATAAATTGGGAGGCATCTCATGATTAGAGCTTTGTGGACTTCTGCATCAGGTATGAACGCACAACAGACTAATTTGGATGTTATATCCAATAACATGGCTAATGTGAACACTGTAGGCTTTAAAAAAATGAGGGCCACATTTCAGGACCTGGTATACCAAACTGTGAGAGACCCAGGAGCGCCAACATCCCCAACAACAAGAACTCCTTCTGGTTTCCAAATAGGATTAGGTGTCTTTGTGTCAGATACTTATGGAATCTTCTTGCAAGGAAATATATTCCAAACAGGTAATCAATTTGATATAGCAATACAGGGAGATGGTTTTTTCAAGGTAATACTACCAGATGGCACCATAGCATACACAAGAAATGGGCAATTTAGGCTAGATGCAAATGGTCGAATTGTTAACCCAGATGGATATCCATTGGATCCTGAGATAACTATACCGCAAGATGCTATAAGCGTAGGTATTGCTGCAGATGGCACGGTAAGCGTTTTAAGGCAAGGTGCAAATGCGGTTGAAGAGGTAGGAAGAATAGAGCTTGCCAAATTTATAAATCCGGCTGGTCTTAGACGCATGGGTAATAACCTTTTTATACAAACTGATGCCTCCGGGGAAGCATTAATAGACAATCCTGGCAATCAAGGGCTTGGTACACTTCTCCAAGGTTTTCTAGAAGCATCTAATGTCAATGTCGTAGAGGAGATGATAAATCTTATAATAGCTCAAAGGTCTTTTGAGTTTAATACAAAAGGTGTAACAGCAGCTGATGAAATGCTCGGTCAAACTGCAAATTTGAGGAGGTAGTTAAAGCTTAATGAACACCCTACAGGAGAATATTCATGGACAGCTCTTGAATTATCTTGATCCTGTAGTTAAAGAAGTACTCCAAGTAGGCAAATATATACTTTCTTCTAGTGGCAAGTACATAAGACCTTCTCTTCTTATATATACAGCAAATATGTTCGATGTAGATATAGAGAAAGTTATACCATTGGCTGTAGGCTTGGAATACATCCACGTGGCTTCCTTGCTTCACGATGACGTAGTAGATAATGCTCAAATGCGTAGAGGTAAACCATCAGCCCATACCATATTTGGTAATCAGGTGTGTATACTTACGGGGGATTATATGTACGCAAAAGCTCTTAATCTTTACTCTACGTATGGGAACATGGAGTCAATAAATGTTCTAAGTCAAGCGGTTATGCAAATGTCTCAGGCCCAAGTATTAGAACTCAAAAGCTTAGGTGACATACTACCAGAAGAAACCTATTACCAAATAATAGATGGGAAAACAGGAGCACTCATTGGAGCTGCAATGGCTATAGGTGCTATACTTGGAGGTAGAAAGGATTACATGGATTTTTACAAAATTGGTATATTAGCCGGAAGGGCTTTTCAAATGGTGGATGACGCTTTGGATTACGTAGGAAATGAGGAAAAGTTAGGCAAACCGGTTGGAAATGATATAAAAGAAGGCAAATGCACTTACCCGTTAATAAGTGTAATCGATAAATTAGATAAAGAAATGGTAAAAAAGAGCTTGTTAACAGGAGATGTCGGAGACTTGATACAGACAGTAATCAATCTCGGTGGCGTATCCAACACATTTTCAAAGGCCAAAGGTTACATAGAAGAAGTCAAGAGTTTTCTTAAGGAATTTAAAAACTCAGAGGATGTAGTATCTCTCATAGAACTTTTCATAAATAGGGATAAGTGATGAAAAGACCTGTAATGTTAATAGATCTAGATAGGTGTATAGGCTGTCTTTCCTGTGAGGTTGCTTGTAAGCAAGAGAAAGGTTTGGAAACTTTTGGTATCAGACCTATGAAGGTGTTTAGAGTAGACGGTATAATGGATTTTCCAGACACTTTTTTCCTCCCAATGAATTGTTTTCATTGCGAAAAAGCCCCCTGTGTTTTAGCATGTCCCACATCTGCAATGAGAAAAAGGGAAAAAGACGGGATAGTGTACGTAGAAGCGAGTTTTTGTATAGGCTGTAAGGCATGTATAATTGCATGCCCCTATGGAGCAATTGCATTTAATCCCACCACTATGAAGGTGGAAAAGTGCGATTACTGTTACAAAAGAGTAGATCAGAAGCTCCTTCCTTCGTGTGTATCCAAATGCGTTACAAACTGCTTGTATTTTGTGGAAGTTGAAGATCCTCCAAAGCACAGACACATAAAAAACAGGATAGATTCCCAAACTTACTCAGCACTTTTTGATTGGACAGAAATGGTCTAAGAAATGATACCAAAGCTTCTTTAAGCAAAGTTTTCGAGAAATTGGGAATGCTCAACAGAATATGATTCTGGCTTAAGATAATTTTCTTACAAAACCTGAAGATCTTGTATTTAGGTAAGTATGGAATGAAAACTAGAGTCTTTTAGTTGATGGTTAAGTATTAAAGTATATTCCTGAATTTATTTTTGTATGGTTGTGCTATAATTTTAAATTCTGTTAAAAACAGGAGGTGTAAAGCAATGAGCAGTTTAATAGAGAGCATAGAAAAAGTTTACACACTCAAAAAGGATTACCCTCCCTTTAAAGTAGGCGATACTGTCAAGGTCCATTACAAGATAGTTGAAGGTGAAAAGGAAAGAATTCAGCCCTTCGAGGGAGTTGTTATACGCATAAGAGGTAGCGGAGTGAATAAAACCTTTACCGTTAGAAAAGAATCTTACGGTGTAGGAATCGAGAGAATATTTCCCTATTACAGTCCTAACATAGAAAAGATTGAAATTACAAAGATAGGTAAGGTAAGAAGGGCTAAACTTTACTTCCTTAGAAAATACAAAGGCAAAGAAGCCCAAGGTAAGATTAAAGAAATCAAACCTTGGGAAGTAAAGAAGAAATGACAGAATACGAGAGTAAGTTCTGGGAAAAGGGCTTTTTGGTAGCTGGTGTAGATGAGGCAGGCAGAGGGTCTTTGGCAGGTCCCGTAGTGGTTGCGGCGGTTATACTTCCACCCTTCTCCCCTGTTATTATAGATAGAGATTCAAAAAAAATGTCTCCGAAGGAGAGAGAAGAAGCTTATGAACTCATAAAGTCTCATGCCTTAGCTATAGGTACGTCTGTTGTTGAAAATACAGTTGTAGACAGAGTTAACATCCTCAGGGCTACTAAACTGGCTATGAAAAGAGCCCTGGAAGATCTGAAACATAGATTTGATGTTGTGATAACAGATTATGTAAGGCTTGAAAACTACAATTGTATCCCTTTGGTTAGGGGAGATGAGATAAGTATTAGTTGCGCCTGTGCGAGCGTTGTGGCAAAAGTTTTAAGAGATAAAATAATGGAAAAGTATCATCAAATACTCCCTCAGTACGGCTTTTTTAAACATAAGGGATACGCTACAAAGGAACACATTGAGAATCTAAGAAGGGCAGGGAAAAGTTTGATACATAGAAGTAGTTTTTCCCCTGTTAATAAGCTCTTTTGATGCACAAAAGTGTCTTGTTAGAAGAATCTACAAATCTTTTGCTTGGTAACGGCGGAAATCTTTACGTAGATTGCACGGTAGGTCTAGGTGGGCATACTAAAGCTATACTCGAAAGAAACCCAAAAGCCTTTGTAATAGGTATAGATAGAGATCCATACGCATTAGAGATAGCAAAGAAAAACTTACATGAGTTTGAGGGTCGTTTTGTACTTTACCATGCCAATTACAGAGATTTAGATATTGTACTAAGTGAGGAAGGTATAGATAAAGTGGATGGATTTTTGTTTGATCTGGGCGTATCTATGCTTCAAATAAGATCTTCTAGAGGCTTCTCCTTTCAGAGGGATGATCCATTGGATATGCGCATGAATCCAGAAGACAGCAAAACTGCGTACCAGATTGTAAATTACTACACCCAAAAAGATCTAGAAAAAATTATTAGAGAGTATGGAGAAGAAAGGCAAGCAAAGAAAATAGCTCAAGCCATATTACTCTATAGATCAAGAAAACCCATAGAAACTACGGCAGAACTGGCAAATATTGTACTTTCTGTAATTCCCAGAAAACACTCAAGAATTCATCCAGCCACTAAGACTTTTCAAGCAATAAGGATAGAGGTAAATGATGAACTAAAATCCTTAGAGTCAGCACTAGAAAAAACTATTCCCTTCTTAAAGAGCTTATCACGTATAGTAGTTATAAGCTTTCACTCATTAGAGGATAGAATAGTAAAGAGCTTTTTCAAGAGACACGCTAAAACACTGAAAAGTTTGACAAAAAAACCAATAGTGCCTACTATAAAAGAGGTGAAGGAGAATCCGGCTAGTAGAAGTGCAAAACTCAGAGCAGGAGAGAAAATATGAAGTACTTGGTGTTAAGCTCTTTTTTGCTTTTGATAAATCTTGTATATTCCTCTTGGTCAACGCACGTTTCTAAGGAGTATGTGAAAGGTCTAAAAACTTACAAAAATGAGGTAGAAAAGAATCTTAAACTCAAGGCACAGATCGAGAGTAGAATTAACTATACCAATACTAAAGAGTATGCCCGAAAAGCTGGATTTATATCCATAAACTGGGACAAGGTAGTTATTCTAAGATAGAAAATTACCATTTAATTCGCAATTAAGCAAAAACAAGTTACCTTGACAGTGTATCCCTCTTAAGTTAATGTTTTTATTAAGCCTGCAATAAGGGGTCGCCCTATGGTTAATTGTACAGACTGTGATATAGTGAGATTCTTAACTGGAAAAGCCGTTGATGTTTACGTATCTGCCAGCCAACAGTGGTTATTGGAGAAGATATACAATTTGACTAAGAAAGACTTTAAGGATATTAATGAATTACCAAATTTACTAGCCCTTAAGAGAGTAGATTTCCTTTCATTTATAAATTGGCTCTATAAAAACCCTGAATTTACTGAAGCTGAAAAGAAGATAATCTATATTCTCCCATTACCTGAAGGCGAAGAGTTAAAGCCTCAACACTTTTTCTCAGCAAGAAGGTTGTCAGAATGGTATGAGTTGATATACGCAACTGATCTATTCTATGTCATAAAAAACCGGTCAATAAAAACGTTTTTTCAACCAATATTTACTGCGGATAAACTGGATTTGTATGGTTTCGAGGCTCTCTCTAGGGGAATTTCGGAAAGTGGTAAATTAATTCCACCTGTCGAGCTTTTTAGAAAGGCAAAGATCTTAAATCTTCAGTTTTCTCTTGACAGATTAACTAGAGAGAAAGCCATAGAAAACGCCAAGTCTCAAAAAGTAGATAAATATCGAATTTTTATTAACTTTACACCTACATCCATTTATAATCCTAAGGAATGTCTAAGTACAACAGTCGCTTTAGCGAATATGCTTAATCTCGATCCCAATAACTTAGTTTTCGAAGTTGTGGAATCAGAAAAGGTGGATGACTTGGTTCACCTGGCTTCAATCCTCAATTATTACAGATCCAAAGGATTTAGAACCGCTTTGGATGATTTTGGAGAAGGCTACTCTTCGCTTAAAATGCTTGAAGCTCTGTCTCCAGATTATATAAAAATTGATATGCACTTTGTAAGGAATATACATAAAGAAAGCTTTAAGAGAACAATAGTGAACTCCATCGTATCTACAGCCAAAAGCATGGGCATAAGTACAATTGCTGAAGGGATAGAAACCAAAGAGGAGTATTTGACTGTTGTTGAGTTAGGTGTGGATTTTGTCCAAGGTTACTTGTTCGCAAAGCCCACTGAAAGCGTAGATATCCAAGCATACAATCTCACAACTGTTAATCTTAGACCATCCTAGTAAAAACTTTTCAGTGCTCAAGTAGATACACTTAAGGATTTGTAATTTTGAAGAAAACTTTGCTAAAAAGCTCGTTAGACGGAAAAAGCTGTTATTTACACAAATATGTTCAGAAGTTTGTTAAGTATCTCTTCTGCCGCTTTTAGCTTGTTTTGATTTTTAATTTCGAAGATTTCATCACTCTTTGTTATCACATAGCCCTTGTAACTTTTGGATCCCATAACCTGTATAGGATTTACGACTATAGCGTCTAGGTTTTTTCTCCTTAACTTTTCCTTACCCAGTTGCAACATCCAATCTTCTTCTTCTAGGGCAAAACCTACAAGGACCTTTTCTCCTTTCACCTTCCCCAAGGATTCCAGTATATCTATATTTTTTACGAGTTCCAAGGTTAAAGTATCCTTTTTTTTCATCTTGCCTTTGTAGGTTTCTATGGGTCTATAATCTGCAACAGCTGCATTCATAATCACTATATCTGCCCATTGTAGATTATCCATTACCTTTTGATACATCTCCATAGCGGACGGGGCTTTGATTATTTCCATATTTTGCGGTTCCAGAGCGGTAGTAAAACCTGCTATCACTCTAACATTGGCACCGTACCACCTAAAAACCTTTGCCAAAGAAAATCCCATCTCACCTGTAGAGTAATTAGATATAAATCTTACGCTGTCTATAAACTCTCTAGTAGATCCACATGTTACTAAAACATTTTTCCCTTCCAAGACTTTGGGTCTTATAGCGTACTCTATCCAGTCAATGAGTTTTTCTTTGCTGGCGAGCTTTCCTTGCCCATAATCTTGACAAGCCAGTAGCCCTTCATCCGGCTCTATTATTATGTGTCCAAGTTCTCTTAAGTGGTTCACGTGTTTTTGGACTATAGGGTTTTTGTACATATTGGTATTAGCCGCGGGTGCTATGAGCAGATTTTTGGGGTAAGCCAATACGGTTGTGGTCAATAAGTTATCTGCCAAACCTAAAGCTATCTTCGAAAGTGTGTTTATGCTACATGGTGCAATCATGAATACATCCGCCCACTTAGCAATATTTATGTGAATGAGTGGATCATCTTCCCAATCTTTATATGTTTTGTATCCCGTTAGGGTATCAAAAGTTAGCGAGCTTACGAACCTTTCCGCGAAAGGTGTCATTATAACTCTAACATCGTGATTCGCAAGTTTTAGTTCTCTAACCACATCGCACATCTTATAGACCGAAATGCTGGATGAGATACCCAATAGCACTCTAGCCATTAAACATATCTTAACCAAATCTTCATCAAAACTTAATCAAAGTTTAACACAAGAGTTTTAACCTTAAAAATAAGATGTTAGCTATAGTAGAAGTTCATGATGTTAGTCCTTACTACTACGATGAGTTTTGTAAGTGTTTAGAATTACTAAGTTTAACTGGGATTAGTAAGTTTAGTTTGCTCGTAATTCCAAACTTTAGGGATAGTTATCCCATATACAGGTATCCAGGTTTTGTCAATACCTTACATTACTCTGGGCAAGAGATAATAATGCATGGATACAATCACACATCCAGGTTCAAGCTAAGAGAGGCTCTTTATACCTATGGGGAGGGCGAGATGGGAGGGCTAACACTACAAGAAGTCTATAATAAAATAGAAAGCGCTATAGATATTTTCCAGATAGCTAAGATAGATACAAAGTTTTTTGTGCCTCCCGCTTGGGTATCTAATCCTTTTTTAGAGGATGTTCTTTCTTCATTTGGCTTTCTGGGTGTAGGTTACAGAAACTACGTTAAGAATATGGAAAATAACTACACAGTGTCATCACGTGTCATCACCTTTTCTAGCAGAAAGTTGCTCTCTTACATAAGCATTAGGGTAGTTCCTACAATTTACAAGCTAATCAAGAACGATCCAGTTTTGAGACTGGCTCTGCATATGAAGGACTTTTCTAGTAAAAAGAAGATAGCCCTTTGGAGGCTTTTATTGAAAGAGATAAAAAACAGTAGGAGGTTAGTGAGCTATGGAGAGTTACTTGGCAAAGGCGGATCTTCACCTTCACTCCAAGGCTTCCAATCAGCCGGGGGGATGGTTCAGTAAACTCGTTGGGTGTCCCGAGAGTTACACGGAGCCAAAAGAGATCTACAACAGGCTGAAAGAGAGGGGGATGACATTTGTCACCATAACGGATCATAACACAATAGACGGGGTTTTAGAAATAGCGCATCACAGCGATGTGTTTATAAGCTGTGAATACACAGTTGAGTTCCCTAAGGAGGAGTTGAGTATTCACATACTGGCATACGGAATAGATGAAAACATGCATAGAGATCTTCTTATGCTGAGAGGTAATGTATACGATTTTGTACAGTACTTAAGGAGCAAAAATGTAGCCTACAGTTTAGCCCATCCTCTATATTCTGTCAAAGGTTCTAAGATTACAAAGAGCGTAATAGAAAGGTTCGTATTGTTATTTGACAATTGGGAAATCATAAACGGGACCAGAGGAGATTATGCAAGATATATAGAGGAATCCATAGCCCGTATGTACGATGGGTGGGACAAAATTCACGAGCTTGAGAACAAATACAATATGAAATCCTTGAGAACAAGACCTTTTATATCCTTTACCGCTGGTTCCGATGATCACGGTGGTATGGATGTAGGAAGAACATGGACAGCGGCACCCGCAAGAAGTGTGGGAGAGTATCTAAAAGCGCTAAAGGAAGGCAAAACCCAGGTTGAGACAGAAAATCTAGGAGACGAGAGACTTCTAAACATGATCTCTAGAGTAGCGTACGCTCATATAAACACTAAGTATAAACTTCCCAGAGATTTAAAAGAAGTGTTGGATTATGTGTTTATGTACTCTAACAGTTTAAAAAGCGAAGTGATAATAAGGCACCTGCTTAATATAAACGGAGAAAGGCATACTATACCTAAAGAAATCCTGAAAAAATTGCCTTTCTTAAGCATACAGAGATTAATTGATTCTCCTTCGACTTCTACTTTTGGCGAAGCTATTATATCTCTTATTCTACAGCTCGTGCCTCTTGGTATAACCTATATGAAACATCAAGAACAGTCGAAAGTGGAAGACATTGCTAAATCTATGAATATAAAGCTGAACAAAGGATACAGGCTCGCTTACATAACGGACACATACTACGAAATAAACGGAGTAGCAAGAACAGCTCGTATAGTAAGGCAAATTTCTCAAGAGTATGGACTACCTGTTGATGTAATTATTTCCGACAAAGAATCTTACAAAGAGGAAAATCTTATCTCTATAAAATCCCATGTAGAATTTGGACTTCCCTATTATCCTGAATTTAAAGTAAGAATTCCATCCATATTGGATCTTTTGGAATTAATTCAGTATGGAAAATACACACACGTTCACGTATCTACACCTTCAGCTCTTGGACTGATGGCTTTAATTGTTGCAAAACTACTAAATTTAAAGGTAAGCTTCACATTCCATACAGACATACCATCTTACGCCTTGGTTTACACTCAGAGCAAAGATGTGGAAGATATTCTATGGAAAGCATTTAGCATTATATGCCATGCTTGCGATAAGGTTTTCGTTCCATCAATGCATTATGCAAGAATCATTATGATGAATACAAATTTAGATTACTCAAAAGTAAAAATCTTCAAAAGGGGTGTAAATATAGAAACCTTTAATCCGGCGAAAAAGGACCCCATGTTTTGGAACGAACTTTTGGGAATTAAGCCAAACAAAAAGGTTGTCCTTTACGTAGGAAGAGTTTCTAAGGAGAAAAACCTTGATGTCTTTCTATATCTTGCAAAAATATTCCCAGAAGAGGCATTCGTTGTTGTAGGCGACGGACCATACAGAAGGGAGCTAGAACAAAACAAACCCAAGAACGTATTCTTCACTGGGTTCTTGGAAGGGGAAAAACTAGCAAAAGCTTACGCTTCATCTTACGTATTTGTGTTCCCATCGGAAACCGATACCTATGCGCAGGTAGTTTTGGAAGCTATGGCTAGTGGACTTCCAGTTATTGTAAGTTCTAAAGGAGCTTCACACGAGCACGTGGAAGATGGGCTAAACGGCTTTATAGCAAACTCAAAAGAAGAGTTTGCCTACAAACTAGCTTACATATTGGAAAACGAAACATTGAGAGACACGATGGCAAAGGAAGCCGTATCTTACGCAAATTCATTGGAGATAAAGTCTACTTATTTAGAGTATTTAAGTAGGATAATGGACGGTATGCTCAACTATGAAACTGCTTGATCTGACGCCGTATTTTCACAAAAAAAGTGGCGGTATAAAAAGTTTCATACTAAAAAAGACGGAGTACCTACCAAGATACGACGTGCAACATGTAGTGGTTATACCGGGCAGAGAAAGAAAGAAATACACGCACGGTTACACGGTGTTTTATGAAGTTCCGTCCTTCCACATACCCTTTTCGGGCGGGTATAGATTCTTCAGTGGACTAAAGGAAATTAAAGAGATTATACAAGAGGAGAAACCGGATGTCGTGGAGCTTGGTGGAACATACACCATAGCTCCCTTTTTTGCGGATAAAGATTACTTATTGTCTATATTTTATCACTCGGATGCCCAAAAGGAGTTGGGATTCATACCATCAACAAAGTATATGAAAGAACGCTTTTTCAATCTTCTGATAGACAAGTGCATATCCAAGGCGGATTTAGTTCTCAGTCCTTCCGAAAAATACTCACAAGCTCTGAAAGAAAAAATAAGCAAAGTGTATACGTGCCCCCTTGGTGTAGATACAAAGGTATTTAATCCTAACAAAAGAGATGAGAACTCCTTTAGAAGGAAATTTAACATACAAGAAGAGACCATTCTTCTATACGTCGGTAGACTAACGGTAGAAAAGAGGATAGATATGCTAATAAGCGCCTTTGAACACTTGGATAAAAAGTTATACCATCTGTTAATAGTCGGCTCTGGACCTCTGAAGTTTTACGTAAAAGCTAAGTCCAAAATGCTTAAAAATATAACGTATATTGATTACATAGCTTCTCAGGAAGAATTGTCTTACATATATGCCAATTGCCACATTTTTGTTAGTGCTTCCAAGTATGAAACTTTTGGGTTGGCATTTTTGGAAGCTCAATCAAGTGGCTTGCCTGTTGTAGCCTTTGATCTAAACTTAGAGACTCAGATTCTAAA
>JBEPZA010000002.1:0-34689 GCA_041641075.1 Aquificaceae bacterium
CATGAAGGCTGTAATTTTGAAAAATTTCGGCGGTGTGGAAAACTTGGAGTATGTGGAGGACTTCCCAGAACCACAAATAAAGGATGATGAAGTTTTGATAAGGGTAAAAGCTGTAGCGTTAAACCATCTAGATATATGGGTAAGGCTTGGAGTGCTTGCTGTAAAACCTGAACTTCCGCACATACTTGGCTCGGATGTAAGCGGTGTTGTAGAGAAGGTAGGGTCTTTAGTAAACAACGTAAAGGAGGGGGACGAGGTTATTGTAGCTCCTGGTCTTTCCTGTGGTGTGTGTTACGAGTGCCAAAGGGGAAGGGATAACCTATGTAAAGATTACGATATACTGGGGCTTAAAACAAAGGGGGGATACGCAGAGTTTGTAAAAGTGCCAGCAAGAAACGTTATCAAAAAGCCAAAGAATCTGAGCTTTGAAGAATCAGCAAGTTACCCCCTCACTTACCTTACTGTTTGGAACGCTTTAGTAGAGAAAGGACAAATAAAGCCTTATTCAAAGGTTCTCATTTGGTCTGGATCTTCAGGTGTAGGTGTATCTGCCATACAGGTCGCTAAACTCATGGGAGCTTTTGTTATAGCCACTGCTGGTTCTGAAGAAAAAGCACAAAAGTGCAAGCAATTGGGAGCGGATGTGGTTATAAATCACTACACGGAGGATGTTCCCAAAAAGGTTCGTGAAATTTTTAGAGAAGGTGTTGATATAGTTATGGATCATGTAGGAGAGAAAACCTTCACCAAAAGCATAGAATGCCTAAAAAAGGGTGGAAAGCTTGTTTTCTTTGGCACTACTACAGGAAGTATGGCAAACATAGACATAAGATACGTATTTGTGAGAGAAATAGAGTTACTTGGGGTATACATGGGAAGTAGAGCCCACCTTTTTAAGATAACGGAGCTGATGGAGAAAGGTGCTTTAAAACCTGTAGTGGACAAAGTTTTTGACCTTAGGGAAGCTCCTTTGGCGCACAAGTATTTGGAAGATTCAAAACACTTTGGTAAGGTGGTTTTAAAGGTTGGTCAATAGATACAAGTAAACGGGAGCGCAGAAGATTAAGGAATCGAATCTGTCCACAAAACCACCGTGGGAACCAAGGAAATTGGAAAAATCCTTGATACCCGCTTGACGCTTTATAAAACTTTTAAACAAATCCCCGTAAAAGGCAAAAGTTACAAGAATGGGACCAAAAATAGGATTTTTAAAAACAAAAAGGGAATACAAAGAGCCAAAAATTAAACTACCTATAAAGCCTTCCCACGTTTTGTGTGGTGATATACGCTTTGATATTTTCGTCTTTCCAAAGTTTTTTCCCACATAGTAAGCGCTAACATCCACAATCCACACAAAGAACAAAAGCTTTAAAAGGTATGGATTTCCAAGACCCTTCAAATCCCAGAGAAAGGAAGGTAAAAATCCAGCGTATAGAAAAATCAGGAGGGATTTATTAAAAACGTCAAAACTCCAAAACTTCCATCCCTGAAGCAAAGTAAAAAGTAAAAGTGCTACAACACCCAAACCCTTATCGTAAGAAGCCAATAAAGTTACAAAAGGAGACAAGAAAAAAAAACCTTTCACATCGAGAGCTTTGGAAATTTCATAGGACATAAGAAAGGAAAGAAGAGTCAAAAATAAAAGGAAAACAAACTTTGGTGATAGAAAGATTAGAAGAGTAAAGACACCTATTAAAAGACCTGCCAATTCCCTGCTTTTAAGCCAGTGCTCCAAACTTTCTTTTCCTTTTGGCGTAGTCTTCCAAAGCCTTTAAGAACTCTTCCTTTGTAAAATCGGGCCAGTAAACATCCGTAAAGTATAGTTCAGTGTAAGCTATGTTCCAAAGTAAAAAGTTAGAGAGCCTTTTTTCTCCAGCTGTGCGTATGAGAATGTCTGGATCTGGCACGTTGGACAAATCTAGGAAAGATGAAAAGGAAATCTCGTCTACTTCCTTTACTCCAGACCTTAGGATGTTATTGACTGCTCTGAGTATTTCATCTCTGCCACCGTAGTCTATAGCGATGTAAACCTTTATTCTGTTTAGGTTTTGTGTTATGGCTTCTGTTTCTTGCATGATTTTTACCAAACTTTTGGGTAATCTGTCTCGCCTTCCAATAAAGTTAACACTTATTTGGTGCTGAATAAACTCCTCCCTCTTGCTTTTCATGTATGACTCAAAAAGATTAAACAGAGCTCTCACCTCTTCCTTTGGTCTCTTCCAGTTTTCTGTGGAAAAAGCGTATAAAGTTATATAGCTTATACCATGCTCCATGCACGTGTAGACGAGTTCTTCTGCTCTTTTTACTCCTTCGTAATGACCCGCAATGCGTGGCAGACCCCTGCTTTGCGCCCACCTACCGTTTCCATCCATTATAACTGCAACATGTCTAAGAGCCCTCATCCTCACCTTCCCAGCTTTCTTCTTGCTGCATCTACTTCCTCTGAGAGTGGGTAATCTCTCAATATTGCTTCATAGTATTCATTTGCTTTTAATTGATCACCCCTCTGTTCATACAGTCTTGCTAATTGAAGAAGTGCCGACGGTGCTTTATTGCAATCTACTAACTCTCTCCTTTTGCATTTTTCAACCAATGTTAACCAAACGGCTTCTGCTCTATTAAGCTCTCCCAAGTCTCTATAGGTTACGCCTAGCCACAAGTAAGCATTATCCGTAAGAGGTGTATTTGGATACTTTCTTATATAGCTTATGAAACCTTCCCTTGCCTGATTTAACTGTCTCAAATCGTAGAGCCTAAGAATCTCCTCATACTCTTTTTGGAAATCTGGCTTCTGGTCAATTCTTACATCCTGTAACATTTGACGAATTTGTGTAGTCTCTGGTAGAGAAGAAAGTGCTGGTGCCTGCTTCGTTTCCCTATCAGGAGTTCTCAATTTTTCCACGTCTAATCTAAGTTTTGTTAAGGTTTCTACAGTGTTGTCTAGTCTCGTCTCTGTTCTTATAGTCTGCATCTCCAAGCTTTTCTGTCTTTCTTCTATGGCATTCAATCGTTCCTCTATTCTAGATATTCTTTTATTTACGTCATCATCTGTTACAGTGGCACAACTAGCCAAAAAGCCTAAAGCTAACAACGAAAGTCTTTTCACAGTCTTCCCTCCTTTACACTTCTTCTAGACCAAAGGTTATCCTTTATATCGAAGAATGCCTTCTGAAGCTCTATAAGTTGTGCTATACCACCTAATGCCAATTCTAACATCTTGTTAAACTCTTGACGTGTGAAGCTATGCTCTTCCCCAAGAGCTTGTATCTCCGATATTTTACCAGAACCCGTTGACACTACATTCATATCAACCTTTGCAGCTGAGTCTTCCTCAAAATCCAAATCCAGAATTATTTTGTCATTTAGTATACCCACACTAACGGCGGCAACGAAATCTTTTATGGGTGTGCTTGTTAGAACCCCTTCATTGTATAGCTTTATAACAGCGTCGGCTAATGCTACAAAAGCCCCTGTAATAGCCGCCGTTCTCGTTCCACCGTCAGCTTGTATGACATCACAGTCTATCCAAAAAGTCCTCTCCCCTACTTTCGTCAAATCTAAAGCCGTTCTCATAGCTCTCCCTATCATTCTCTGGATTTCGTGAGTTCTTCCACCAATCTTTCCAAGCACAGACTCTCTTACATTTCTAGTTTGGGTCGCTCTTGGTATCATGGAGTATTCAGCTGTTATCCAGCCTTGTCCTTTACCTTTCAAAAAGGGAGGAACTCCATCTTGAACAGAGACCGCACAGATTACTTTGGTGTTTCCAAACTCAACCAAAACGGAGCCTTCAGCAAACTTTAAGTAATCCCTCGTAATTCTAATTGGTCTTAGTTCCTCCGCCTTTCTTCCGTCCTTTCTCAAACTTTTGCTCCAAGAGCTTTTGCTTTCTCTATAACCTCTTCTATGGTGCCTACCATATAGAAAGCCATCTCTGGCAGGTGGTCGTACTTTCCTGTTAGAATCTCCTTAAAGCTTCTTATGTTATCTTCGAGCTTTACGTACTTACCTGGCATACCCGTGAACTGCTCAGCCACGTGAAAGGGCTGCGCTAGGAATCTCTGTATCCTTCTTGCTCTGTTTACTATAGCCTTGTCTTCTTCGGAGAGCTCTTCCATACCTAGTATGGCTATAATCTCCTGAAGCTCCTTGTATCTTTGAAGAACTCTCTTTACTTCCATAGCCACACTGTAGTGCTCTTCTCCTACAAATTCCGGTGCCAAGTACTTGGATGTAGATTCTAGCGGGTCAACAGCTGGGTATATACCGAGCTCTGCCAGTCTACGCGCAAGAACGGTTGTGGCATCCAAGTGAGCAAATACAGAGTAAGGCGCGGGGTCTGTGATGTCGTCGGCAGGAACGTAAACCGCTTGTATGGATGTTAGAGATCCTTTCTTTGTGGAGGTTATTCTCTCTTGCACTTCTCCAACGTCGGTGTTCAGTGTGGGTTGGTAGCCAACGGCGGATGGTAGGCGTCCCAAAAGCGTGGAGACTTCAGAGCCCGCCTGAACAAACCTGAAGATGTTATCTATAAATACCAAAACGTCCTGTCCTTCTACATCTCTAAAGTACTCAGCCATAGTTATGCCGGTTTGAGCTACTCTGAAGCGAACACCCGGAGGCTCGTTCATCTGTCCGTAAACCATGACAGTATAAGGTAAAACGCCAGACTCCTTCATCTCGTGCCATAGGTCGTTTCCTTCACGTGTTCTCTCCCCCACACCTATAACTACCGAGAATCCCTTGTGGAACTTAGCTATGTTGTGGATTAACTCTTGCATCAAAACAGTTTTGCCAACACCGGCACCACCGAAGAGTCCAACCTTACCACCTTTAACGTAAGGTTCGAGCAGGTCCACCACCTTGATACCTGTTTCCAATATCTCAACCTTTGTGGATTGCTCTTCCAACGGTGGAGGTTCCCTAAACATGGGCCAATATTCTTGAGCTTCTACGGGGCCAGCTTCGTCTATGGGTTGTCCTACGACGTTGAATATCCTTCCCAAAGTAGGTCTCCCTACAGGGACTTTGATAGGTCCTCCTAAGTATTTTACTTCTTGACCTCTGGTGAGACCATCGGTTGCCCCCATTGCTATAGCTCTGACTCTCTTCTCGCCTATGTGCTGAGCTACTTCCATAAAAAGCTCCTCTTGAGCCCAGTTACCTCTATCATCTATGAATTTACGAATAGTGCTAAGCCCATGCTTAACAGGTGGTAGGTCTTTACTGTCAAATTCAACGTCAATGACCGCACCTATAACCTGGACTATTTTACCTTGCATTACTCAACCTCCTTTATTTCATAGCTTCTGCAGCGCTAACTATATCAATTAATTCCGTTGTTATGGATTCTTGTCTTGCTTTGTTAAATATCAACGTCCACGTCTTTACAAGGTTATCAGCGTTTCTAGTGGCGTTATCCATTGCTACCATACGTGCGAAGTGCTCAGCGGCGTTGGACTCAAGCATCGCACGATAAATTTGGAAATTCAGATATCTATCTATCAAACTTTCGATAAAAGTTTCTTTATCCACTTCGAACTCATACATGCTAGAATCTCCCTCGGATTCTATCCTTTCTGATGGTAGGAATGTTCTAATCACAGGCTTATACTGAACTTTCGTAACCATTTCGTTGTTTAGCAAATACACTCTATCCGTTTCCCTGTTTACGTACCTGTCTTTAACCATCTGTGCTACTTCCTTTGCCACGCCAAAGTTTACCTCTTTCCTAAATACCTCGTCGTACCCTTTTATAACAGGAATTTCCTTTTTTGCGTAGTATTGTAGACCTTTACGCCCTATTAGGAATAAATTAACATTTACTCCTTGAGTCTTTTTTTCCTGAATAAACTCATCTGCACGCTTTATTATTCCAGAATTAAAAGCACCTGCCAGTCCTCTATCTGCAGTTATTAGGATTAGGTCACAGGACTTTTCTTCTCTGACCTGAAACACTGGATGGCTCTCTTGGTCTATGTGTGATATAAGGGATTTTATAACTTTGTATAAGCTTTCGGAGTAGGGTCTACTTGCATACGTGAGCTCTTGCGCACGCCTGAGTTTGGCAGCAGATACAACTTTCATCGCGTTAGTTATTCTCCTGGTATTCTTTATCCCCTGAATCTTTCTTTTTATGTCTCTAGGTGATAGTTTTGGCATAGCAAAAATTATAACATATCTTTCAAATACTCCATTACCTGATACATATCCTTATCGCCACGCCCAGAGAGGTTAAACACCACTAATCCATCTTTGCCCAATTGTTTTGCAATTTCCACGAGCCTTGGGATGGCGTGCGCTGGTTCGAGCGCTGGAATAATACCTTCTAACTTAGATAGCAATTTAAATCCTTCTAAAGCTTCATCGTCTGTAGCATAAACGTAATTTGCTCTCCCGATTTTGAATAGATAAGCGTGCTCTGGACCAACACCTGGATAGTCCAATCCTGCTGATATAGAGTGGGTTGTAAGAATTTGCCCCTCCTCATCCTGTAGGAAGAAAGATCTCATTCCGTGAAGCACACCCACAGAGCCTGCACTTATGGAAGCTGCGTGTTTACCTGTATTTATACCAAGTCCTCCAGCTTCTACACCTATAAGTCTTACATTTTCCTCCTCAACGAAAGGATAGAATATCCCCATAGCGTTTGAACCGCCGCCTACGCAAGCCACTATAGCATCGGGCAATCTTCCCTCAATCTCCATAATCTGTTCCTTAACTTCTTTCCCTATCACGCTATGAAAATCCCTAACTATCATAGGAAAAGGATGCGGTCCTACTACAGAACCTATTATGTAGTGTGTAGTTTCTACGTTAGTCACCCAGTCTCTCAAAGCTTCGTTTATTGCATCCTTTAGCGTTTTGCTCCCACTTTTCACTATTTCTACCTGTGCTCCCAAAAGTTTCATTCTAAACACGTTTAGCTTCTGCCTTTGTGCATCTTCCTCTCCCATATAAACTACACAATCCAGTCCTAAGAGAGCACATGCTGTAGCAGTAGCTACACCGTGCTGTCCTGCGCCAGTTTCTGCTATAACTCTTTTTTTACCCATCCGTTTTGTAAGGATTGCTTGACCAAGGGTGTTGTTTATTTTGTGAGCACCTGTATGTAACAGGTCTTCCCTTTTTATGTATATTTTGGCACCACCTACGTATTGCGTTAAGTTTTTAGCATAATAGAGTGGTGTAGGTCTACCCGCAAAAGTCTTTAGGTAATAATCAAGCTCACTCCAAAAGCTTGGATCTTCCTTTATTTTTTGGTATTGCTCCTCAAGCTCTTCTAGTGCTTGCATCAAAGTTTCGGGAACAAACTTTCCACCAAACTCTCCAAAATACCCTTTTTCGTTCGGTAACTTAGATCTCATAATAAAAGAAAAATTATAAGCTTATTCAGGATTTAATAAACAATTCCTTTCAATGCTTCCTGCCTTTGTATACAAGTATGGCATTGACCACATGGAGGCTCTGTTCCAGCATAGCAAGAATAAGTTTTTTCGAACGGAACACCCAAACTCTTGCCTAGCAACGCTATCTCTCTTTTTGTCATTCCTAAGAAGGGAGCGTATACGTGAATACGTCTCTTTGTCTTAGCCACATACACAGAGCTAGCGTTTATAGCAGATTCTACGGAAGTTATAAACTCTGGTCTACAATCAGGGTATGGTGAGTCCAAAGAGTGAACACCTATGGCTATGTGGTCTATTTGGTAAACATCGGCAAAGGATGCAGCTATAGAAAGGAATAAAAGATTCCTCATAGGAACAGTGGTTATAGGTGGTTCGTTTTCTGGATACTCACCTTTTGGAACTTCTATGCATTCGTCAATAAGAGCGCTACTTCCTAAATCCTTATAGAAAGGAAGGGATGCCAAAAAGTGCTTTTCGACTTTAGCAGTGGATGCCAGCTCTTTGGCATACTTTAGCTCTACTCTGTGTTTTTGTCCATAGTCAAAAGATATAGCATAGACTTTCGAAAATTCGCCTTTACATAGCCACAGTAGTGTGGCACTGTCCATACCACCTGAGAGTAATACCAAGACACTTTTCATACTTAAATGCCGGAGGAGGGACTCGAACCCTCACGGGGGTGACCCCGGGGGATTTTGAATCCCCTGCGTCTGCCAATTCCGCCACTCCGGCTATTAAATTATTATAAATCACATCGTAATCACATCAACCTCGGTTCCTGCAGGAATTTCGGTCACACCTTCGTAAACAATCATGTATGCGTTCATTCCCACATACGAACTTAGCATATGCGATTGTAACTTCTCTGAGTATGTGCAGTATACCTTATCCGCAAATTCTACGTAACTCCTAACAAATTCTCTTCTTTCTGCATCTCTTCTTTTGAAGTCTTTCTTGAGAATAGCTTTAAAAGGTTTAGGCATGTAGTCTTTCATACCTACCATTTTTTTTATGGCTGGTTTTACTAGAATATCAAAAGCTATAGCGCAAGAAACTGGGTTTCCCGGAAGACCAAAGAAAAGCTTATTACCTTCGTATGTTCCAAACAGGACTGGTTTTGCAGGTTTGATTCTTAACTTGTGGAACTTAACATCTATACCAATTTCTTTCACTAGATACTGAACATAGTCTCTGTCCCCCATAGATACGCCACCAGTGGTTATGAATACATCGAAATCGTAAATCTGTGATAATGAGCTCTTTATCTGCTGAGGATCGTCCTTTGCTATTCCTAAATTAACTACGTTTACGGGTAAGCTACAAGCAAGTCCATAAAGTGTGTAATTGTTGGAAGTTCTTATCTGAGAGTCCCGTGTAATTGGTTCTCCTACATCCACAATTTCATCACCCGTTGCTAGTATTCCAACAACGGGCTTTTTGTAGACATCCACGACCACTTTGTTTAAAAAAGCTAAGATACCAATTTCATAACCTCTGATAAGAGTTCCACCTTCCAAAACCACATCCCCTCTCCTGAGTTCTTCTCCTTTCCTTCTTATGTTTGCTCCCTCTTTGAAGACTCCTTTCACGGTTATGTATTCCCCATCAAAGGATGTAAATTCTACTGGAACTACGCAATCGCATCCTATTGGAATGGGAGCACCGGTGAATATTCTTATAGCTGTTCCTTTTTCTACTTTAATATCCAATGAACTTCCGGCGCTAATTTCTCCTATTACCCTTAACTTGGTCTCTGGAGCTTTCAGGTCCTCATGTCTAACAGCATACCCATCCATAGCAGAGTTATCAAACATCGGAAGGTCAACATCAGAGACTACATCCTTTGCCAAGACCCTTCCCAAAGCTTGTGTGAATGTCACCCTTTCCCAGCCAATTTTTTCCACACTATCCAAAACTATCTTTATGGCTTCGTCATAAGACATAAGTGTCATATATGAACCTCCTAAGGAAATTATAACAACTTTGTTTTTTGAGTTAATCTATAAGAACCTTATTCAAGCTTTAGTATATCAATATAACCTTCGTATATGGCTTTGCCTACAACTACACCGTTTACACAGCACATCAAAGCTCTTACGTCTTCAAGACTTTTTACTCCTCCAGAAGCAAGCACGGGCTTTTTTACGTGCCTTTTAAAGTCTATGTATTTTTGTGTGTCCACACCTTCCAAAGTTCCGTCCTTATCTATGTCTGTATATAGGTATCCCCATATATCTTTTTCATCAAACATGTTCGCTAATTGTTCTGGACTTATTTTGCTATCTTCTTTCCAGCCTCCAACGGCTACCTTTCCACCCTTGCTATCCACAGAAAGCACGACTCTATTGGGAAATTCTGCAAGTATTTTTTCGAACTCTTCAGGATTCTTTACTGCAACTGTCCCTACGACCATCAAATCTACACCTTCCAAATCCAGGATTTTGCAACTTTCTAAGTTTCTTATTCCCCCGCCTACCTGGAGTATACCCTTGAAATTGGACCTAACCTTTCTTATGGCTTCTAGATTCAAAATACGACCTTTGAGTGCACCATCCAGGTCCACAAGATGCAACCTCTTAAAACCTAAATCTTGGTAGAGCTTTGCCAAATCCGCAGGATGTTTGTCGTATGCTTTTACTTTTTCAAAATCGCCTTTGAATAATCTAACCACTTTACCATCTTTTATGTCTATTGCGGGGATGATAAAATTCTTCATGATAAAATCTTAGTGGATGATGAAAGCAAAAGCAACAACTATTCTAGTTGTTAGAAAAAATGGTCAAACGGTAATGGGTGGTGATGGACAGGTGACACTTGGTCACTCTGTCATAAAACACAAAGCCAAAAAGATAAGAAAGATATACGATGGTAACATATTGATTGGTTTTGCAGGTTCAGCGGCGGACGGATTAGCTTTGATGGAGAGACTGGAAGCAAAAATTGAAGAGCACAGAGGGAACTTACTGAGAGCTTGTGTAGAACTCGCAAAAGAGTGGAGAATGGATAAATACCTAAGAAGATTAGAAGCTATGCTCTTGACAGCGGATGTAGAAAGAATCCTTTTGGTCTCTGGCACTGGAGACGTAATAGAACCAGATGAACCAGTCTTAGCCATAGGCTCGGGGGGTGATTATGCAAGAGCCAGCGCATTGGCGCTCTACAGAAATACAAACCTCTCTGCAGAGGAAATAGTGAAGGAATCACTAAAGATTGCCAGTGAGATATGCATATACACAAACGATAAGTTTGTTATAGAAAAAATCGATTAATTTAGCTTTCGCAAAACGATTGTATTGCACAATTAGAGTGGTTCTATTATTTTTTAGTATTATGTATAGATTTCTTTTGAAATCTAAAATACACAGAGCAAGGATAACAGGTTCGGAACTTCATTACGAAGGTAGTTTATCTTTGGATGAAACTCTAATGGAAGCTGCAAATCTCTTGCCATTTGAGAAAATAGAAGTTTACAACGTAAGCAACGGAAATCGCTTCAGCACGTATGTGATACCAGCACCATCAGGATCTGGAGAAGTTAGGCTAAATGGTGCGGCAGCTCGAATGGGTATGCCTACGGACATAATCATAATCGCCTCTTACACGCTTGTAAAAGACGAAGACATAAATACCTTTAAGCCTTACTTGGTATACGTAGACGAGAAAAATAGAATAATAGACGTAAAAAGGCATATACTTGCTCAGTATGATTGGCAAAGTTTTTAGAATATTTAGAGAAAAGGGAGGTTTACTAAAAGCCTTAGACCTTTGGGATTGGTTTGAAAGCATCCCATACGACAAGCAAAAAAAGGTCAAATACTACTTTTCACTCAAAAGCATTAAAAACATAAACTTTCCATACAGAGCAAAAGCCTTTGATTCGGGTAACATAGAAAAACCTCTTTACACCAAAAGGACATTCTTGGGCTCAATAGCGCAGATGGCTCTTTTGGAGAAGGATTACGACTTTGCCCATTGGTTATACTTAGAAGCTCTCAAACAAGAAGGGACACCTTACGAAGCTCACCTGATACTTAACGATTTGGTCTTGCTGGCACAGAACACAAAAGACCTACAAAAAGCAAAGGAGTATTCTCTAATGGACCTTCAAATGTTTGAAGACTACAAACAAGACCTAAAGAAAAAAAACGAAAAACTACACATTAATTCTTTAGAGGTATATCTTTATATCTTGGAAAAAGAAGGAAAGTTCGAGCAAGCTTTGCAACTTCTTGAGGATTATAAACAAAAAGGTGTAGAGATAAACTTTTACGAGGATGTTAAAAAAAGACTGCAAAGCAAAGTACAAAGTCACTAGAAAAATTGTAAGACTACAAAGAGATAAAAAGCTCATCCCGCCAAACGCTTCCATAGTTGTGGCTTTTTCCGGCGGTGCAGACTCTGTTGCACTCACTTTGAGTTTATTGGAGTTGAAAGAGTTTTTAAAAATAAAAGGGATTTTACTGGTTCACGTAAACCACATGTTAAGGGGAGAAGAATCTTTCAGAGACGAAAGTTTTTGTATCGATTTTGCGAAAGCAGTAAGTTTACCCATACATGTGGAAAGGATAGACATAAAAGCCTATGCAAAAAGAGACAATATAGAACTCGTGGCTAGAAATAAAAGATACCAGATCTTAAGGAATATCAAGCAAGAACTAGGATACGACCTGATAGCCACAGCTCATCACCTGAACGACTTAGTGGAAACCATACTCCTGTGGATAACGCGTGGTTGCGGTATAGAGGGACTTTTAGGGTTTGAAGAAAAAGAAGGAGATATTGTAAGACCCCTGTATACTGTAAAGCGTGAGGAAATTGTTCAGTTCTTAAGGGAATGCGGATACAATTGGATCGAAGACTCGTCCAACTACGATTTGAGCTTAGCAAGAAACAGGATAAGGCATGCAGTAGTGCCACACCTGAAAATAATAAACCCAAACTTGGAAGAAACTATCCTGAGGATGAGAGAAGTTCTAAAGTCGGAAAAGAAACTCATAGATAGTCTAATAAGTGAAAACCTAAAGAGTATAGATAGAGAGACCTTTATTAAGCTATCCGAAGATTACCAGAGGTTAGTCCTAAATAGGTTTTTTAACGTAAGAAACTTCAAAAAAGTAGAACAAATAAGAAGAGAAATTATTAAAAGAAAATCGTTTGCGCTTGAAAAGATGAATAATCAGGATATCTTAGAGTAAGAATAAGGAGGTCGCCATGAATTGGATGAAAAACGTGTTTATATGGTTGCTTATCATAGGTTTCATGATCTTAGCCTTCAATATGTTTAGTGGGGACAAAGGTGAAAAATCTGTTAAAACGTCTTTAAATTCTTTCATACAGTTAGTGGAAGAAGGTAAAGTAAAAGAAGCCAAGATAAAAGACAATGTCATAGTAGCGGTCACAGAGGATGGTCAAAAGTTAGAAGTAGGTATACCTACAGGTTCTAACGTAGTGGATAAGATGTTGGAAAAAGGAGTTAAAGTTGACGTTGCAATCCCCGAAGGCAATACATGGTTCGTAACTTTTTTAATATCTTGGCTCCCCATACTACTCTTCATAGGTATATGGATATATATGATGCGACAAATAAGCGGTGGCGGAGGTGGATCCTCCAGAGGAGCTTTCTCGTTTGGCAAAAGTAGAGCTAAAGTTTACATAGACGAAAAACCAAAGGTTAAGCTTGACGATGTAGCAGGTATGGAAGAAGTGAAAGAAGAAGTAAAAGAAATAATAGAGTATCTAAAAGACCCAGTAAAGTTTCAAAAGTTAGGTGGAAGACCACCAAAGGGAGTGCTCTTTTATGGTGAGCCAGGTGTTGGTAAGACGCTTTTGGCAAAAGCGATAGCAGGGGAAGCTCACGTTCCTTTTATATCCGTTTCGGGTTCAGATTTTGTGGAGATGTTTGTAGGTGTAGGAGCTGCGAGAGTTAGAGACCTTTTCGAAACAGCAAAAAAGAATGCTCCTTGCATAGTGTTCATAGACGAAATAGACGCAGTAGGAAGGTCCAGAGGTGCTATAAACCTAGGTGGTGGACATGATGAAAGGGAGCAGACACTGAACCAGCTTCTTGTTGAGATGGATGGCTTCGATACATCCGAAGGAATAATAATCATAGCAGCAACCAACAGACCAGATATTTTAGATCCAGCCTTGCTCAGACCAGGTAGGTTTGATAGGCAGATATACATACCAAGACCCGACATAAACGGAAGATACCAAATACTCAAAGTACACGCCAAGGATAAGAAACTTGGACCTAACGTAGACTTGGAAATAGTAGCAAGAGCTACCCCAGGTTTTACGGGAGCAGACCTTGAAAACATACTCAACGAAGCTGCACTCTTAGCCGCCAGAAAGAACAAATCTTACATAGAAATGGAAGATATAGAGGAAGCGATAGATAGAGTTACCATGGGGCTTGAGCGTAAGGGTATGGTAATATCACCAAAAGAGAAAGAAAAGATAGCCTATCACGAAGCGGGACACGCCATAATGAGCCTTATGGTGCCTGGTTCTGATGCTCTTCACAAGGTCTCTATAATACCTAGAGGTATGGCTTTAGGTGTTACACAGCAGTTACCGATAGATGACAAGCACATGTACGATAAGCAAGACCTCCTTGGAAAGATCATGGTCTTGATGGGAGGAAGAGCAGCAGAAGAGGTCTTTTATGGCAAAGATGGCATAACTACAGGTGCCGAAAATGACTTACAAAGAGCAACGGACTTGGCTTATAGAATAGTTTCTTTGTGGGGAATGAGTGACAAGGTAGGACCTGTAGCCATAAGAAGAACCGTAAATCCTTTCTTAGGTGGAATGACTACGTCCATTGATGTAAGCGAGGATCTTCTTAGGGATATAGATGAAGAGGTTAAGAAAATATTGATGAATGCTTACGAAGAGACAAAAGCAATCATAAGTGCCCATGCGGATGCTATAAGATCTGTGGTTAAGAAATTGCTAGAGAAAGAAACAATATCATGTGAAGAATTTGTAGAAGTTTTAAAGCTCCACGGTGTAGAAATTAAAAATGACTGTAAGAAAGAAGAATTAAAAAATCAGTCAGCTCAAAAGGTAAAGGTCTGATTCCTATACTCAAGAAGGCACGCAAATGTGCGTGCTCTGTCCTTTTTAATAATTTATTGGTGCATTCAAACCCTTGGCTTCCAAATTTAGCACACTTTTCGAATTTTTCACCAAAGGTTTTCTTCTCACATTCTACTATCAACGAATTAGAAACAAGCATTTACTTAAAAATGCTTTCAATTCTTTAAGTTGGCATCCTTTCTACATAACCATAGTCTATATATAACCCTAGCTCCTGTATACTAAGGGATAAGCTACTCTTTTGCCAACTTCTAAAAACGCCTTGACAAAGGCAAGCAAAATAAAAGCTACTTATAGTTTACTACTCAAAAGTAAGCTTTTTTCCTCCAACACAGCACTTGGATCCTATCAATCTTTATGAGGCCTATACATAGTAATGTCTTACAGAATAAAAACAACGAGTAAGCTCTTAATCTTCCTCGTAAAAAGATGCGAGTATGGCCTCTATTATTGCTAAAATTATTGACACTATGTTCGCAGCTACAGCTCCTACTGCCAGACTTACGCTTTCTTGGACATCACCCAACCAAAAGTAAATAAATGTTGCGGGTAGTAAGTGCACATCTGCAACGAAACTCGCAGCCGTCATTTCCGTAGAAAGTATTCTCCCCTCTCCTAGCTTTAAAATTGTCGCAGATAGATTGGCAAAGGTAGCTATTACAAGCTCGTAGGGATTGGGATTAAATACAAAGCTGAGGGTGGTGGTAAAAGCCATGAGCATAAAAAAGTCTGTCAATATTTTTTTGTATTTCATTTTACTACCTCTTTGTATATTTTCTCTAAGTTTCTTAAATTCTTTGTACTTCCGAAGATTATAAGTGTGTCTCCTTGGTCGATTTGCGTATCCCCTGTTATGTTTATATCTATGTAACCATCTTTTCTTCTAATTGCTATAACGCTAATACGGTATATTCTCCGTAAGTCTATATCCTTAAGCTTTTTACCTACGAGAGGAGATGATTCTTCTATCTTGTACTCTAAGATGTCTACATCGCTCACTTCACCAAAAGCTATCTTATCTAAGAGATCCGCAATATAGCCAGAACCAGTATGGAATATGTAAGAAGCTAGCCTAGTAGCTAGAATTTTGTTGGAAACCAAAGCTTTATTTGCTCCAAGCTCTTCCATCTTTTCTGCGGTTCCATCTGTGGAAGCAAAAGTGTATATAGCAAGCTCTTCTTTCGATGGTACTATTAAACGTGCTGTGACTATTAAGGCTATATTCCTGGCATCATCCTCAAGATTAGCAATCAAGACCTTAGCTTTTCTTATGTTAGAGGACTCTAGTGTAGATCTTTTTATAGGATCTTCGGATATGAAGTACCTTATATTGTGTTTATGTATGTACTCTAAAGCTGACGATGTGTCATCTATAACAACGAAGTCTAGTTTTCTCTCCTTTAGAGTCCTGGCAAGCCAAGCTGATGTTTTGTTATATCCGCATATTATAACGTGATCCTTCAGGTTTTGGATGTCCTTTAGCATAATTACAATTTTATATAGCTCTATTATATTTCCGCTTACTATCGTTCTTATTACAACCGTAACAGAGGTAGTAAATATACCTATTCCAGAGAGAGCTAAGAAAGAGGTAAATATCCTACCTAAAGGTGTATCTGTAGCTGGCGCTATTTCTCCAAAGCCTATAGTGCCTATTGTTATTATAGTCATATAAAAGGCGTCTATAAAATTTGCCGTGCCTGTGTATACGTCTGAAATTATCATGTATCCAAGAGTTCCTACAAATATTGCAACGTGAAGCATAAAAAGCGGAAATGTTAGCAATTTGAACTGCTCTATGAACTTCCTTTCGTAGAGTTCTAGTAAGCTTTTCTCTGTTTTTTTCTTTGTGAATTTTACTTTAGGTTTTTTCTTGAATCTTTTCATCTTAGTTAAGTTTAATATAGTAGTATGTTAAAATTAAATACACCAGGGAGACAAAAATGCGCATAAAGTTAATAGCCTTAATTATAGGAGTAGTGACACCCATTTTGGGGTTTGCTCGCCAAGAGCTAAAACTCATGCCCACTACTTATCCTGTTTACTACCCTCTTAAGTATATGACTGAAGGTATTCATCAAGTGGATATTCTGATAAGCACGCCGGCGGATCCTCATCATCACGAAATAAAACCGAAAGATCTGGCCAAACTTAAACAAGCTGATTACGTATTTCTGATTGGTCTGGAAAAATGGGAAAGACAGATAGAAAGACAGGTTGGTAAAGCAAAGCTTATCCCGCTCTATAAAGATATCGATCTAATAAAGTTCAAGGGGATTCCGGATCCTCACATATGGGTTTCCCCAAAGACGTATTTAGGTTTGGTAACCAATATGTATAACGCTCTTATTAACATAGATAAACAAAATGAGAACATATACAAAGCTAGGTTCGAACAATATATAAACGAACTAAAAGCGCTTGATAATGAGTATAGAAGCACCCTTGCAAAGTGCAAAACTAGGGTTATTGTAACAACACATTTATCAGCTAGTTATTTAGCTAGAGACTATAATTTAGAGGCCGCAGGTTTCAGAGGCATGCATGCAGAAGAAGAGCCAAAGCCCTCACAGCTAAAAAAACTGATAGATGTGTTAAAAAACAAAAAAGTCAGTGCAATATTTATCGAGCCAGGTCAAGATAAAAAGGTAGCTGAAAAAATTGCAAAGGAAGTAAACGCTCAAGTACTTATGCTAAACACTTCCCTATACCCAGAAAAGCCGAACGATGATTACTTTAGTATAATGAGGAGGAATCTAGAGTCATTAAAGAAAGGCCTTCAATGTCAATAATAGCCTTAGAGAACGTAAGCTTTCATTACAGGAAGGATGAACCTCTAATTAAGAATCTAAGCCTTCATATTGGAGAAGGTGAAATCTTTGCCGTACTGGGACCAAACGGTAGCGGTAAAACAACCCTACTAAAATTAATACTTGGATTTTTAAGACCTACCACAGGGGATGTAATTCTATTTGGGAAAAATTTACGATTCTTTAAAGAATGGAATAGGATAGGATATGTTCCTCAGCATCTCAGTGTGGACAAGTTCTTTACTGGAAGTGTGCAAGAAATTTTTAGGGCTCTTGCAAAGGGAGAAAGAATAGGTTGGGCAATAACTTACCTTCATCTAGAGGGTTTACTGAATCGCCCTTTCATTAAGCTTTCGGGAGGCGAAAGACAGAAGGTTCTGTTAGCCTTAGCTCTTTCTACCAATCCAGACGTTTTAATTTTAGATGAACCAACTACAGGTTTAGATATACATGCTCAAGAACATATAGAAACTATTCTTAAAGATTTTAAGGGTAAAAAGACCATAGTAATTGTTTCTCACGATATTGGCTTTGCTTTGAGAATTGCGGATAGAGTTTTGTGTATGGGAATGGATACGTGTAGAGTTACATCAACTGAGACCTTCAAAGGAATCATAAAGGAAATATATGGGCTTCACTGAGCTCTTTCCTTTTATGTGGAAAGGTACTGTAACTGCTTTTTTAATCAGTTTATCATCTTCAGTCATAGGTGTTTATTTACTTATAAGAAGGTTATCCATGTTAGGTGCTGGTTTGGCACATGCTGCATTTGGAAGTATAGCTGTATCCATAGTTTTAGAGATAGAACCCTACACCTTTACAATTATCTATACCATACTGCTTGGTTTAGGTATAGAGTACTTAATACAGAAGAAAGGCTTACCGGCAGATACACTAATAGCGCTTGTATATTCTTTCGGCGTAGCCCTAGCTATACTAGTTCTTAGTGTTTGGGATACACTGGGAACAAACATATTTTCTTATCTTTTTGGTAGTATATTATTGGTTTCAGATATAGAGTTTATAAGCGTAGCTATTGTTTCCTTTTTAACTTTGGTATTTTTTGCAATCAACTATAATAAAATCACCGCCCTTCTATTTAACGAAGAGATAGCCAAGCTAAGGGGTATTTCTGTAAGCTTGATTAACTATTCCTTAATAGCATTGGCTTGTGCAAACATAGTGCTATCTATAAAGGCTGTGGGACTCATACTTTCCACATCCTTCATATCCATACCACCAATGGCTTCTTTGCTAGTAGCCAACTCTTTCTTTTCAACTATTGTATTTTCTGTCTTGTTCTCTTTGGTGTCCACACTTATAGGTGTAATTATGGCATCCACTTTCGATATACCTCCTGGTAGTGCCATTGTAATAAGCATGGTTTTTATTTTTTTATTGATGCTCTTTGGTAAGGTATTTAGAAGAATTTTAAAGTTCTAGCCAAAGGCTAGTAGTTCTCGCACACTTGTATAAAGTTTCTTAAAAGCTATTGCAAATGAGATTCATTTGTTCTATATTAAAAATTATCATGCAACTCGAAACGCTAAAAAATCAATTTGAGTTTTATCTTAAACAAAGGGGATGTAAGATAACAAAAAGCAGGTTCGATATCATAGACGTTATCGCTAGATATGGCTCTCACTTCGAGATAGAAGATTTGGTCAATTGGATAACTCAGGAGAATAAGAAAATAGCTTCTAGGTCCACTGTTTACAGAACAGTTAAACTCTTGCAGGAGTTTGGTGCTATTAGAGAGGTTATAAAGCTTAATAATCGCACCATATACGAGTTTATTGCTGGTAAGCCCCACCATGAGCATTTGGTGTGCGTAGAGTGCGGGAAAATCATCGAATTCAATAAAGAAAAAATTGAGGAACTTCAAGAGGAAGTTTGTAAAGAATACGACTTTGTCCCTCTAAACCATAGATTAGAAATATTTGGCATATGTTCCGACTGTAGGAGCAAAAAGGATGAGAATAGAAAACCAGCACCTGTTTCTAAAAGTGACACGTAGTAAACATATACCTAACAGCCAATCCTTTAATGAGGTTTTGGGTGACGCTATAAGGGACATTCAGGAAACAAGCTTACCAAGCACAAAGGGCACAACCAAGCCTCACATAACTGAAGCCATTCTACAGGAAGTTAGAAGAAGTGCCCACAAGTACGGTGTGCCACAAGAGCTGATACTAGCAATAATTCAACAAGAAAGCTCTTTTAATCCAATGGCTTACAACAAAAACAAAGATGGAACGGAAGACAGAGGGCTCATGCAGGTTAACTACCAGCATAATATAAAACTCATGAAGGAGTATGGAATAGAGGATCCTAATCAACTCTACGACATAAAAACTAACATAGAAATCGGGACAAGGATACTATACGAAAACTATAAGAATTTTAAGGATTGGATTATGGCTGTAAAAGCATACAATGGTATTAGAGCAAACAATTGGGAATATGTAAAATCCGTCTTTGAAAAAATATCCCTTTATAGATAGGACATAAATACCACCTTCTTGCAAAGAGCATCTATATGGTATTATATTATTCTTGAATGATAAAAAACATATTTGTATGGGGCCTGAATTTTAAAAAGGCCCCCTTGGAGTATAGAGAGAAGCTAGCGTGCAGTAAAGATGAAGCAAGGCACATACTACCTATCCTAAGATCTGTTTCTAGATTGGAAGAGCTTGTCCTCATTTCTACGTGCAATAGGGTTGAACTCTATGCTATTGGCGATGATTACGGAAACGTTTATAAATTGATAACCACCCTTATAGAGTTGAAAGGTTTAAATCCAAGCATAAAGAAGTACTCCTTCTTTTTAGAGGGTAAAGAAGCCGTAGCTCATATATTTAGAGTTGCTTCTAGTCTAGATTCGATGGTTGTTGGTGAACCGCAGATAACATCTCAATTTAAAGAAGCTTTCTATATAGCCAAGGAAGTAGGGACAGTAGGCAAGATACTAAACAGAATCTTTGAAAGAGCTCTCAGGTGTTCAAAAAGAGTGAGAACGGAAACAGGTATAAGCAAAAATGCAGTTTCCGTAAGTTACGCAGCTGTGGAACTTATAAAGAAGATTTTTGGAAATTTAAAGGGTATAAAGGTCCTGTTAATAGGTGCGGGTGAGATGGCAGAACTGGCTGCAAGCTATCTAAAAAAACTACAAGCGCATATTTTCATAACTAACAGGACCTACGAAAAAGCTATAGAAATCGCTAAGAAACTTGAGGGTAATGCTATAAGATTTGAAAATTTACTGGATTACATACACGAATACGATGTGGTTTTGTGCTCTACTGCATCAAGACAATACATTCTCACAAAAGAGGCATACGAAAAAGCTATAAAAAAGAGAAAGTATAAACCCGTTTTTATAGTGGATATATCTGTACCTAGAAATATTGATCCAGAAATAAATGACATAGAGAATGTATTTTTGTACGATGTGGATGATTTGAAGGAAGTAGCCCAAAAGAACTTAATGGAGCGCTTCAAAGAAAAAGAGAAAGCGGAAATAATCATATGGGATGAAGTGGAAAAGTTTATAAGGTGGCTTGAATTTATTGGTATCGAAAAACAAATCATAAAGCTCAGACAAGAATGGAAAGAGGAAATGGAGAAAAGTTGGAAAGTTAGGTACACGATCCACAAAGTGATTGAAGAAATAAAGAGAAACCCCAAGTCAGCAAAAGGATTGTTTAAAATATTCCTTCAGGAGGTAACAGATGGAAACGAGACAAGAAGGATATCCAATGTCCATAACGGAAATAATGGAGCTTGAGTCTGAGTACTCAATAAAGGCCTATATCCTGATAAAGGCTGACCCAAGAGAGATACCATCTATCATGCTCGCTCTATCAACATTCGAAGGTGTAAAGACAGCCGATGTAGTAACTGGACCATATGACATTATAGTATTTACAGAAGTTAAAAATCAGGATGAGCTAGGAAGGCTTGTTATAAATAAAATACATTCTCTAGAAGGCGTAAAGGAAGCACTGACTTGTGTAGTGGTGAGAATATGATGTATCCAAAGGTTTTAGAAGACCAAGAAAAAATAGTTGTTATATACTCAGATGAGACTGCGGTAGATGTTGAAGAGGATGATGGTGTAATGCTTTATTACAATAGGGATGGGCGCATAGTGAAAATAATAATAAAGAAAGATGAAAAATACAACATTATATACTTCTGACTACCTTCTCATAGAAGGAGGTAGACCTCTAAAGGGAAAAGTCCATATATCAGGCTCAAAAAACGCCGCACTCCCTATCTTGATGGCCACACTACTGACGGACAAAGTTTGTACAGTAGAAAACGTACCAGAGCTCTTAGATGTGAAAACTACAGTAGAACTCCTCAAGAACTTCGGATGTTTTGTTATAAAAGAAAGAGGCAGAGTTGTAGTAGACGCATCTAAAGTTAACAACTTTTACGCACCAGAAAGTCTCGTAAGAAGGATGAGGGCATCTATTTTATCTGCGGGACCACTTTTGGCTAGGTTTGGCGTAGCTATCGTGGCCATGCCTGGCGGGTGTTCAATTGGAGTTAGAAGTATCGATCAGCACCTAAAGGTTTTTGAGAAAGGTGGTGCAAGAATAAGCATAAAACACGGTTATATACACTTGACTGTAGATAAAGTAAGGCCGGTGGAACATACCTTTGATGTAATAACGGTTACAGGGACAGAAAATGCATTAATGTTTTTGAGTAGGTGTCCAAACAGAAGCATCTTAAGGAACATCGCCATAGAGCCCGAAGTTATGGATCTGGTAAATGTTTTAAAGAAAATGGGTGTCGAAATTGAGATATACGACAGAACAGCAATAATAAGGGGTAATCCGGATATGGAAGGTTTTAATCACACAGTGATACCCGATAGAATTGAAGCGGGAACTTTTATGGTAGGTGCTTTCGTTACCAACGGCGATGTTGTTCTGGAAGGCGTTAAATACGAACATTTGGGTAGCGTGATAGAGAAACTAAAGGATGCAGGAGCAATAGTGGAAATAATGGGGAGTGATAAGCTCAGAATAGCATCATCTGGAAAGATAAACAGCTTAAATATATCTACATCTGAATATCCTGGTTTCCCAACGGATATGCAGGCTCAGTTTATGGCGATGCTCACCTTGGCTAATGGTGTATCCCAGGTAACGGAGAACATATTCGAAAACAGATTTCAGCATGTGGCAGAATTACAGAGAATGGGTGCTAACATTACTGTAAAAGGTAGAACGGCTACAATAAAGGGCGTAGAAAAGTTATACGGTGCAGAGGTTTTTTCTACAGATTTGAGAGCTTCTGCTAGCTTGGTGTTAGCCGGTTTGGTAGCAGAGGGCACCACGATAATAAGAGACATATACCATCTAGATAGAGGATATGAAGTTATGGAAAGCAAACTAAAGCGCTTAGGTGCACTTATAGAAAGGAAGGCCCCTGAGGGCCCCTATTAATCACTTTATTTCTATCTTTGTTTCTTTAGCAGTTTCTGCTTTAGGGAGTTTTATTTCCAACACGCCATCTTTATATTCCGCTTTGATATCCTCCAGTTTCACGTCCTTTGGTAGGCTTATTATCCTTTCAAACTTTCCATATGCCCTTTCTACAATATGTATAGTTTCTGTCTTTTCCTCTCTTTGTTCTTTCTTTTCCCCTTTTATGTGTAGTGTGTTATCTTTGATGGTTACTTCTACATCTTCTTTCTTAATGCCAGGTAACTCCGCTTTGACTACAACTTCTTTGTCCGTTTCGTAAACTTCTATAGCCGGACTAAATACCCTCTCAACTGCTACAGTAGGAGTAAACTCCTCCAGTAGTTTGTCAAACTCCCTTCTTATCCTTTCAAGTTCTGCGAAGGGGTTCCAGTGCATTAATCCTCTCCTCATGGCTTTCACCTCCTTTATAAGGTTTTATATATAAAAATTTAGTGTGTTAATATAAACTTGTCAACACCTTAAATGCGTTGTGTTTTCTATAGATTTTTTAGATTGAGCGTGTCCGGGGGGACTTGAACCCCCGACCTAGGGCTTCGGAGACCCTCGCTCTATCCGGCTGAGCTACGGACACTTTCCTTAAATGTGTCTACAACTACTCTTCGTATGCTTTCGAGTAAAACTTTTGACTTCACACCGATACACTCAGGAACTTGTATGAAGTAACCGCCGTATCTGTTTTCAAAAAGTTTAACACCTTTCACGACGATTAGTCCTTCAATTTCTACATCTGCGTAAGCGACAATTCTAGGCTTTTTGATACTTACCTCGAAGGGGTAGAACTTTAAGATTTCTACCTTCATACTTTTTGAAGTTTAGAGTATCTCTCTAATGCTAACCTCTTTCTCAAGCCGTTTAGTCTATCTACAAATGTGATTCCATTCAGATGGTCAAATTCATGCTGAAACACGATAGCTGGAAATCCTTCAAAAATATACTCTCTTTCTTTTCCTTCTAGATCCAGAGCCTTTACCCGGACTTTGCTACTTCTTTGTACCTCTACAGTAAGTCCTGGAAAAGATAGGCAGCCTTCCCTATACGTAATCTTTCCTTCCATATCTAAAACTTCCGGATTTATAAGAACAGCCTTTATTGGTGGCGATTCCTTTTTAGGTGTTGTATCTATGACCATTACGCTCAAAGGCACACCTATTTGATTTGCTGCTAAACCCACACCTTCCTCATGGTACATGGTTTCAAACATATCTTTGACCAAATTTTTAATGCTCTCGTCTATTATTTCTACCTTATTTGTAGGTGTCTTTAATACGGGATCTGGGTATTTTACAATTTTCCTTATCATAAGAAAGAAATTATATGAATACTTTTTCTTTTCAAGTTTTTATCTATATGTTGCACATAGATGCAACAATGTTGCAACATGCTACATTTTTTACGAAAAGACCATATAGCGAAAGCTTTGTTTTAAAAGGTTTTTATAAAACCAAGAGTGTGGCACGTTTTTTGCAACATTGATAAATGAAAAACTCTTTTGGGAGGTAGTAGATATGGCGACTTTGAGCAAGCTCAAAGAACTTATGTCTTTACCAGGTGCTATTGCAGCTGGTGAGTTTACAGACGATGGAAGGCTAGTAGCCTACCATGGAAACATAGACGAAAAGTCTGCAGAGATTGCGGCTATGATGTGTGCTGCCAATAAGCTTATGGGGAATATGCAGGCCAAGGGTTGGAGTGCGTATACCAATCAAGGTGGATTCTACCCAGTATTAGGCTTTGCTGTCGCTGGTGGAAAGTATGCGGCATGCATTATGGGTAATGTTGGTGTGTTTGTCGAGATTGACAAGGCAGACTTTGATAAAACCTTTGAAGTTTTATCCAAGTACATTTAAAAAGGAGGTGTGTATCATGGCAAACTTAGATAAGCTCATGTCTGTTAAGGGAGTTTGGGCCGCTGGGGAGTTTTCTCAGGATGGAAAGCTATTGGCTTATAAGGGAAATATTTCGGAAGAACATGCTGCCATGGCTGCTATGATGTGCGCTGCTAATACAATGATGGCAGAAATGCAAACCCAAGGTTATACGGCTTTTTCTGGACAGGAGTGGACACCACTTATCGGTTGGGCTCTCACAGGTCCCAAGTATTCAGTGTGTGTAGTTGGTAATGTAGGCGTTTTTGTAAACAACGATGAGGTTTCCTTTAACGAAGTATTTAAGGCTCTAAGAGAAGTCGCCAACAAGTGATAGAGATATGAAATTTTGGGGTCCGCTGCGGACCCTTTTTGTAATCGGAGAGAGATATGTATAAATTCCTATCTGAAGATTGGATAAAGGCTTACATGCAGGAATGGAATAACAACGAAATGCTAAAGAGTAACCTAAGAGACTTTAGCGCTTCGATAAAGTACTATGTGGAAGGCAAGGAGAATGAAGCGGTGCATATAGTAGTCGAAAATGGTATAGTAAAGGAGGCAGCAAAAGCTGATGGTGCGAACTACGACTTTGAGCTTTGGGCTACTTTGGAAAATTGGAAGAAGCTAGCTACTGGAGATATGGGACCCAAGGCTGCCATGCTTACGAAGCGTCTAAAGTTCAAAGGCTCAATGATAACCGCGATGAAATACATGTCTTCTTTCGAAGAGAGCTTGAGAATGATGTCAAAAGTTCCAACTGATTGGAATTTATAATTAAGCTCTATGAACCTGGAGGCTTTTGATAATATTTTTGATGCGGTTTTGTTTATAGATAAAAATCTCAGGGTTATATATGCCAACAAGAGCGCAAGGTATATCCTCGGGAAAGACCTGAGGTTAGGTGATACATGCAAAGGTCTTTTCTCGTCTTGTCAGTCTTGTCCTTTCTCCTTGGTTGAAGAGGAGGGGGAGGGAGTCCAAATATACGATGTGACACTGGAGAATGGTAAACACGTCTGTTGGAGTATGAGTCCAGTATTTGAACGAGGTGAATTTATAGGGGTTTTGGAAGTTTTCAGAGACGTGAGCAATGTCATATTCTATATGGAAGAGGTAAAAAAACAAAAGGAGTTCACAGAGGTAGTTTTAAATTCCATAGTTGAGGCTATCTTGGTGCTCTCTCCAGAAGGGAATATATTACGCTACAACAACATAGCTAAGAGAATGTTATGCATGGAAGAGAGAGAGATTAATGGATTGAGTATTAAGGATTTAATAGGTTTGTCCATAGAAGACTTGAAACCTGAAGGAAATAGGTTTGATGTGTATGTAAATACGCCATGTGGAAAACAAAAGGCTTCTGTGCTTTTGTCACCTCTAGGTTCTGGCAGTGGTTACGTCTTATCTGTTTACATTCTTCCCGAGATTGTTACGTGCTCTATAGGGCAGGATGAGAGCCTTATAACAAAGAATACCATATTCAAAAGAATCTTAGAAAAAGCTAAGACAGTGTCCGAATACCCCGTAAATGTTTTGATAGAAGGTGAGACAGGCACAGGTAAGAGCCTCTTAGCTAAATACATCCACTATAACTCTCCACGCAGGAATGGTCCTTTTGTGAAAGTTAACTGTGCAGCTATACCAGAAAATCTTCTGGAAGCCGAGCTATTTGGATACGTAAGAGGTGCGTTCACTGGAGCAATAAAGGATAAACCCGGTAAAGTGGAGTTGGCTAACGAAGGAACGCTTTTTCTGGATGAGATAGGTGACATGCCCATTTATTTACAAGCGAAAATACTCAGCTTGGTACAAAGTGGAGAGTTTGAACGACTAGGTGACACAAAAGTTAGGAGAGCAAACATAAGAATAATAGCAGCTACAAATAAAAACCTGAGAGAACTTATAAAAAAAGGTGAGTTTAGAGAGGATTTGTACTATAGATTGAACGTTGTTAATCTAAAACTCCCGCCATTGAGGGAAAGAAAGGAAGACATACCCCTTCTCATAAAACATTTTTCTGAGAAGTACGCTCGTTTGTACAATAAAAAGTTTAGAGGCTTCACGCCAGAGGCAATCAAGCGTTTACTCAATTATAGCTTTCCTGGCAACATTAGAGAATTAGAAAACATAGTTGAAAGGGCGCTAATAACGTGTGAAGGCCAGTACGTAAGAGAGGAGGACATAATTGATTATTTAGACGAAAGTGTAAATTGTAAAAACACCTTAGACGATAAGGAAAGGATACTACAGGTGCTAAAACAAACAGGTTTTAATAAGACGTTGGCTGCAAAAATTCTGGGTATGCATAGAACTACTCTTTGGAGAAAGTTGAGAGAGATAGGTTTATAATTTTTTTATGCATATAAACGATAAAGAAATAGTTCAAAAAGTAAGGGATTTAATACAACCTATAGTATACAATTTGGGCTTTAGGTTATTTGATGTAGAATTTAAACCCGAAAAAGGATGGGTACTAAGAATAATCATAGATAAAGATGGTGGAATTACCATAGGTGATTGTGAGGAAGTAAGCAAAAAGATTTCTGCGCTACTGGATGTAGAGGACGTGATTCCAGTATCGTATACTTTAGAAGTATCTTCGCCTGGTCTTACGAGGGAACTCACAAAACCACACCACTTTAGCTTTTTCAAGGGGCGTTTTGTTAGAATAGTTTTAAGAGAACCTGTAGGAGGTAAGAGGGAGTTGAAAGGCTATATACAAGATGTGGAACAAGATTTGTTAAAAGTAAAAGATGGAGATAATATATACCACATACCTTTATCGGTAATAGCGAAGGCGCATTTGGAGTTAGAGAAATGGTGAAGAACCTGAGGAAGCTCATCGAGCAAGTTGCCAAGGAAAAAGATATACCAGAATGGAGTGTAGAAAGAGCCTTAAAAAATGCAATAGCACTTGCTATAAAGAAGGATAAGAAGTTTAGACAGCCACTTGAGGTTCATCTCGAAGATGATGGCATAAAAATCTACGTTATAGATAAAAAAAACTCCGAAGAAATTAAGCTCCCATTGGATATATCTACTGAGGATATAAACAGAATCGCTGCATACGCAGCGAAGGAAGAGTTTCTAAAAGAGTTGGAGAAAGTGGAAGAGGAGAGAGGATACTTAGAACTCGTAGAAATGGAAGGACAAATAGTTGTTGGTATTGTTAGAAAAATTTCAGAAAGTGGTGATGCATTGGTGGATTTGGGAAAAGTAATGGCATTACTGCCAAAAAAGGAACAAATACCAAAAGAAGAATACAAAGTTGGTCAGAGATTAAAAGCTTTACTTTTGGAAGTAAAAAAAATTGGGAGGCAGTATCAAGCTATCTTATCCAGAACCCATCCTAAGTTTTTAAAAAGACTTTTGGAGTTTTACATACCGGAAATAAAGGAAGGTGAGATAGAAATAAAAGCAATAGCCAGAGAGCCAGGGGAAAAGGCGAAAGTTGTAGTTTTTGCTAGAGACATGAAGATGGATCCTGTAGGTGTCATAGTTGGAGTAAAAGGTATGCGAATAGGTCCCGTTTCTGAAGAACTGGGGGGAGAAAAAATAGACTTAATTAAATGGTCAGATGATATACAAGAACTTATAAAGAGAAGTTTAGCTCCTGCTGTAGTAACCAAGATAAGAATCCTGCCAGAAAAGAAAAAAGCGGAAGTAGCAGTCCCTAAAGACAAGTTATCACTTGCTATAGGTAAGCATGGGGTAAATGTGAAACTGGCTAATAAAGTAAGCGGTTGGTATATAGACATTCTTTCGGAAGAGGACTTTGAGAAAGTAAAACACCTGAGATGAATCTGGATAAGGAGGTTTTTGTAGAAACTATCGTATATGGTGGATACGGACTGTCAGAGGTAGGGGGTAAGAAGGTTTTAGTTAGGTATGCAGCGCCGTTAGAGCGTGTAAAAATAGAGATACTAAAAGAAAAAAAAGATTACATAGAAGCCACAGTTGATAAGATTGTTGTTCCATCCCCTTACAGAAGGGAGGCACCTTGTAAGTATTACCAATTTTGTGGTGGCTGTCAGATTCAACACATGAATTACGAAGCGCAACTAGACTCGAAAGTTCAAATACTGAAAGATAGTCTGGAAAGGATAGGCAAAATCAAAAACTACCCTACTATAGGAATTTTGGATTCATCTAAGGAGTTTAACTATAGGATAAAGGCTCAGTTTAAGGTATCTGATGCTAGCTTAGGATTCTTTAAAATGGGAAGCCACGAGGTAGTAAACATAGATGAGTGTCTACTATTGCATCCGGCTATAAACAAGTTAATTCCGTCTCTGAAGGAACTATCAAAAAAAATAGCTTCTTTGCAAGAAATACACGTAATATACTCCCCCACAGAAGATGAAATTTTGATAAAGCTCGTAGCTCCGACGCATCTGGAAAAGGAGAAACTTAAAAGGTACTACCATGATTTTCTTCCAAAAAACGTTGTAGGCGTAGGTGTATACAGTTCCATAAGCAGTGGCCTGTATAAAAGGTATGTTTTGGGAAGAGATTTTACGTACATAAAAGTGGAAGAGATTTCTTATAGAGTAAGCCAAGAATCCTTTTTTCAAGTTAATTACACACTTTGGAAAAGCATGATAGAGCGTGTGGTTCAGTATGATCTAAAGAAGGTTATGGAACTTCATTGTGGAGTGGGTTTCTTTAGTCTGAATATAGCAAAGAAAGCGCAATACGTAATATCTAGTGATACCAACAGAGCTGCTATAAAGGATGCTCAATACTCAGCAAAAATAAACAATATACATAACGTGACTTTTTATAACGAAGCATCCATTCAAACCTTAAAGAGGCACGCTGGTGAGGTTATAGATCTACTGCTTCTTGATCCCCCAAGAAGCGGACTTTCTGATGGAGAGGCCAAACTCATACTGCAAAATAAACCCACCCATATAGTATACGTGTCGTGTAATCCCACTACATTGGCAAGAGACCTAAAGGTTCTCACCAAGGGTGGTTACGTAATAGAATCCATAAGCCTATTGGATAACTTTCCACAAACTTATCATGTGGAAAGCATAGTAAAGTTAAAGATTTCATAGTGGCTACTAAACTTATCTCCCTATATTGTTTGCCTTTCCCTGTATATCATCCAATGTTCTTACAAGATTTGAGTAAACTTCGTGAGCTCTGTGGGCTTGTATAAGCTTAACCATCTCAATTATTGCATTAACGTTTGAGCTCTCTAATGCGCCTTGTAAAATGCGATAGTTTCGAGTTTCTACAGGTATCCCGCTAAAAAGATTATTTCCGAGTTTTTCAGGGTTGTTCAAGTTGAATATACCTAGCCTTCCTATTTGCTCACCATTAACAAATAGGGTACCATCTGGAGAAACTTTCAGTTCACCATTTACTCTGATTGGTTGATTATTCTCTGTTAGAACCCTCATACCTGCGGCATTTACCAAATAACCTTCACTGTCTATGCGGAAGTTTCCATCTCTGGTGTAAAAGGTATTTGTACCATCGGTAATGCTAAAAAATCCTTCCCCTTCTATTGCAATGTCTAATGGATTTCCCGTTTGTCTTATTGATCCTTGAGAAAAATCGATGTAAACCCTCTCTACTATAGGGTAAATAAAGTTATTAGCTGGATCCTCTGGATTCTCTGTTCTACCTTGGTTGTAAGGTGTGATCCATGAAGAAGCTAAGAGTAGGTCTCTCTTAAATCCGTTTGTATTAGCATTAGCGAGGTTGTTGGTAATGTTATCTAGAGATCTCTGCTGAAGAAGCATTCCACTCGAGAGTATATAAATACTCTGGTAATCTATAGCCATATCTATTTCTATTTAAATTTTATCAGATTGAAAATGTATCCCAAGAGGAATCCTAATACAATACTAAAGACTACTAGTAAACCTAGAGGCATAGTTGGAAGATGATAGTAGATTCCATTTATAACTGGTGTAAGTGTGAGCTCCACAGGCTCCATGTTCAAAAATATCAAGGTACCAAAAAACCCAGATACTAGAAAAAACAACATAAATAGGGCTATAAACTTCACTTGTTTAACCTCTCGCAAATGTCTTCACAAAGCCTTAGAGCTTGCAAAGAAGGAGTTTCATCAGCTACACCTTTCCACGCTATATCGTAAGCGGTGCCATGAGCCGGCGATGTTCTTGGAAAAGGTAGACCAAGTGTTAAGTTTACTCCATCCTTGAAGGATAACAACTTAAAAGGTATCAGTCCTTGATCGTGATACATACACAAAAATATATCATAGTCCAATTTAAGAAAAGCTGCATCTGGTGAAAGTGGACCATCAACTTTGTAGCCCTTCTCCTTTAGAAGGTTCACAGCTGGAAGAATTACTTGTATATCTTCTTTCCCTATTTCTCCAAACTCTCCTGCGTGTGGGTTTAACCCCAAAACACCAACGGAAGGCTCTTCTTTAAATAGCTTCTTATACTCTCTTACTATCAACTCAACTTTTTTGATTATCGCTTCTGTGCTCAACATCTTTATTGCTTCAAGTAATGGCACATGTGTAGACATGAGCGCAACCTTAACCTTAGGAGAATACATCATCATAGCATACTCTCTGGATTGACTAGCATGCGCTAAGTATTCCGTCTGTCCCTCATAAGAAAAGCCCGCGGACCTTGCCCAAAATTTGCTAATTGGCATAGTTACAAGACCAGAAATATTGCCTAAGATAACATCTACTGTGGCTCTAGCTAAATAAGCAACTGCAACTTTTCCGGAGCTAAAGGATGGAAGGGGTCTGTCTGTTTCAGATATATTCAGGTCTGCTATGTAAACCCCGGGTTTGTTTACTTCTGAAATATCAAACACATCGGTGTAGTCTATCTGTATACCTAGTTCATATGCGGACCTGTCTATTATTTTCTTTTCTCCATATATTACGTAAGCTTTGTTTTTATCCAAGTGCTTAAATAGCTTAACTATTATCTCGGGTCCTACACCAGCGGGGTCTCCTATGGTTATGCCTATCTTTACCACCTTAGTTCGCTCCTTTTTGCGTATGTTTGTGGTTTAGCTTGGAAGAAGTCCGTTTTTGTGTTATTTATAGATCTGAATTGGTCAATCCACTTCATAGGGTTTTCTGAAACTTCAGGATACAAAACATCGTAGCCAACCTGAGACAACCTGAGGTTACAAAGATACTTTATGTATCTGTCTATGAGGATGTCGTTTATACCAAGGATCTGGTTTTGGGTCACGTATTTGCCCCATTCTATCTCTTTGGATGTAGCAAACTTGAAAAATTCGTAAACCCATTTGTTTATTTCTGGAGTAAAGAGTTCTGGCTGTTCATCCCTTAAAGTGTTTATTATGTTTCTAAACAAGCTGACATGAGTGAGTTCATCCCTGTTTATGTATCTTATCTGTTGCACTGTGTTTAACATCTTCCCTTGCCTTCCCAGAGTGTAAAAAAACGCAAAGCCAGAGTAAAAGTAAAGGCTTTCAAGCACGTAGTTACCAAAGAGCGCTTTTATGAAGTTTTCTTCATTTGGTTTCCTTACAAACTCATTGTAAATCTCTGCTATGACTTTGTTTCTTTCCATCAGGACTTTGTCTTCTCTCCAGAAGTTGTAAATCTCGTCCGCTTTGGTGGGATCTACTACGCTCTCTAAAATAAATTGGTAAGAGTAAGAATGTAAAGCCTCTTGGAATTCTTGCGCGGTTATAGCCATCACCAACTCCGGCGCTGTTACATACCTGGCAAATTCTTTTAGCATATTAACTTGGTAGCTATCGAGCACTATCAAAAAGGCTAGGACCAGTTCATAAGCACGGCGCTCGTGTGGAGACAGGTCCTTTTCGTATTGCTTTTTGTCTTCTTGCATAGGTATTTCTTCAGGTATCCAGAAATTGGTAAATCCCATCGTTCTGTATAGGTCGTAAGCCCATTGGTACTTTACGTTGTTTAGTTCCATTATATTTGTTGGGTTTCCAAAGGTTAGTTTCCTTTTGCTTGCTTCTCTATCTCCTGAGGGGTTAAATATGATATTTCTTTCCATTTTTTACCTCCTTTAAGTGGAACAGCTTTCGCATTCTTCTATTTCTGTCAGTGATTTGGATCTGGTGTAGTAAACGGTTTTAAGTCCAAGCTCCCATGCTTGCTCGTATAGTCTGGAAAGCTTGGGTCCATCTATATTCTCTGGGTCTATGAATAGATTTAGAGATTGTGCCTGGTCTATCCACTTCTGTCTTGTTGCAGCAGCCTTTATGGTCCATTCGTGGTCTATGTTATAAGCTGATTTGTAATGCCAGAAATACTTATCTACTTCGGGTGGAACTTGGGGTAGTATACCAGACATATTTTCTTCTTTGTAAAACTTGGCAAATATAGGATCTGTCGATTGAGTCGCTCCAATGATTAACGAAGTAGAACCTGTAGGCATTATAGCTAATAGGTAAGCATTTCTTAAACCATTTTCCTTAACTTCCTTTGCTAAGGATAGCCAATCTAAGTTGTTTCCGTTTTTAATGCTCTCTTCGTGGCATACTTCAGCGGGTCTCCCAAAGAATATTCCTTTAGACCAGTCTGAGCCTTCAAAGAGTTCATACTTTCCTCTTTCCTTAGAGAGTTCTGATGAAGCTTTTATGGTGTAGTAGGCTATCCTTTCAAATAGGCTATCTGCAAATCTTATGTGTTCTTCTGATTCCCAAGGTATACCGTTTTTCACTAAGCAGTAGTGGTAATTGGAAACTCCTATACCAATGGCTCTGTATCGTTTGTTGGTGTATTTAGCTTCAGGTATGGCATAGTAATTGATGGATATAACATTGTCTAACATCCTTACTAACAGTGGTATAACCTTCTGGAGCTCTTCCTTTGTATACACCTTGCCAAGGTTTATGGATCCCAAGTTGCACACTACAACATCTCCAGATTTTTTCCTATAGGTTATAATCCCATCTTGGGTTATATCTTGGTCAAGGTGAACAGTAGTAGACATATTTTGGACAATTTCGTGACACAAGTTAGATGAGTAAATCATTCCACAGTGCTTGTTTGGGTTTAGTCTATTTGCGGTATCTCTGTAGAATATGTAAGGTTCTCCTGTCTCAAAAATCACGGACAAAAGTCTCTTCCAAAGCTCAAAGGAGTTTATCGTCCTTTTTGCATAGCTTGGTAGCTCTCTTTCGAGTCTTTCGTATTCCTTCCTGAAATCTTCGCCATACAGATCTTCCAGATTTTTCCCGTCCTTGACATTTTTTGTGTAGTATGGGTCAAAAAGCGTCCAGTCCTTTCTTTGCTTTAATCTTTCCATAAAGATATCGGGAATTGCTATTGCAGGGTGTATATCGTGAGCTTTCTTCCTTTCGTCACCAACATTGGTTTTTATCTCCAAAAAGTCCAAAACATCCTTGTGCCATATATCCAGGGTTATAGATGCGGATCCTTTTCTCATCCCAAGTTGATCTACATAAACCATGACGTCGTTTAGTATCTTCACTACGGGCAAAACTCCAGAAGAAGCTCCTTTAAACTTCCTTATGGGTGCACCGCTTGCTCTGATTTTACCAAGGTATATTCCAAGACCTCCTGCAAATTTGGAAATCATTCCAGCCTTTGTTACGTTGTCAAATATATCGTAAAGGTCGTCCTCTACAGTTAACACAAAGCAAGAAGAAAGTTGAGTGTGTGGTCTACGTGCATTCATAAGTGTGGGTGTTGCTAAAGATACCAAGTGTTGAGATAATACATCGTAAAATCTCTTAGCCCATTGGACTTTTTCTTTTTCCACCGTTGCCAAAGTCATAGCCACAAGCATATACATTTCTTGAGGTAGCTCTATGACTTGACCTTCCTCGTTTCTAACTAAGTATCTGTCGTAAAGAACTTTTATCCCTGTGTAATTGAAAAGAAGGTCCCTATCTGGGTCTATATAGCGAGCTAAGTCGTCTACTTCCTCTTTTGTGTAGTTTTCCAGTAGGTAAGTGCCGTATATACCACGTTCCGTGTAAGTCTTAATCAGAGTGTAAAAGCTTTCTGGGT
>JBEPZA010000003.1:0-22706 GCA_041641075.1 Aquificaceae bacterium
AATCTTGATTTTATTCCTTCCTCTATGGCTTCTATACTCACTACTCCTATGGCTCCAAAGAACGCGCCAAGCATGGCCATGTTAGTTGCTAGTTCTGTTCCGGCTATATCTATGGCGAATTTAGTAGCGTTAAAGTTTAACACTTTGACATTCAGAGATGCTAAGTATTCCTTGTCCTCTTCTGTTAGTAAATCCTCATCGCTATTTATTATTATTAAGCCATCTTTTTTTATGCCAGAGTAGAAAGGCATAGTGTAAGATTTGCCCATTGTTATGACCTGCGGGTGAAATACCATAATAACATCTGGATAGACGACCTCTCCTCTGTCGAATATGGGCTCGATGCCTATGCGTGCGTAACTCTCCGCAGGAGCCATCCTTTTTTCAGCACCAAAGAATGGATTAGACACAGCATAATACCCTTCGTAGTCTGCAGCGGTAGCTATTATGTGAGCGGCTGTGACCGCTCCTTGACCACCTAAGGCAGGCATCCTTAAGTTAACCCTTCTCCTCATCATAGCAAACCTTCCTCCTTTACACGTGCTATAACTTCTTCGGCTTCAGGTGTGACGTACTCAAAGAAGGCAAACCTCTCTTTGTCTCTTGCTCTCATTTCGTCCAATCCATCATCTGAGTTAAGCCCTATCTCCAATATGCACGGTGTGTATAGGTGGACGTATGTTGGACCTACCTCTCTTGCTACGTATATGGCTTTCTTTATCACTTGCTCCACTCTCTTTGGTGAAGATACCGTGAGTCTTGCTACGTAATGGCATCCTGAGTCTATAGCTAATTGCCACATGGGCACCTTGTTCCATTGCTTACCTTTCGGAGCCATTTTGAATACATGCCCTTTGACTGTGAGTCCACTTTCCTGACCACCGGTATTGGCGTATACTTCGTTGTCAAAACAAATAGTTGTTATCTTTTCTTGTCTAAAGAAAGATTGAAGCGTGCAGTCTAAGCCTATGTCTACTGTTGCACCATCTCCAGCTAATACCACAACATCTTTGACCTTATCTGGAAATCTCCACTCAAGGACTCTCTTTATACCGGAAGCGACGGCGTTTTGGTTACCAAATAGGGAGTGAACTGTGTGGAGAGCTATGTGTGGGAAAACTAGTGATGTACAACCTGTGGAATTGACGATTATTGTGTCTTCTGGAGCTGGCAAAGAGGCAAGGATGTATCTGAATGCCATAGACTCTGGACAACCGGCGCACAAGGAGTGTTCTTCTATGAGCTCTTTATGGTAAGAGAGATCGAGCACACCACGCTTTGGATTGTTAAATGTGGATCTAAACTGTAAGTCTTTAATTTCCTGTGGAACAACATCCAAAAGGTCCTCGTTTACTTGGTAAATCTTAAATGACATGCTTTACCTCCTTACCTAAATACTGTAAAGCTTCTTTGACTATAACTTCAGGTGGCATTGTCATTCCACCTGCGACGCGTGTGCCACCTACTATATCCGCTTGTGAGTGGTTGTAGAGGTATCTTTTGACTTCTCTTTCTAACCATCCCACTACGTTAAACTCTGGGACAAATATGGTCTTTACGCCTTTTACTGCTTCTCTCAACTCCTGTATAGGGAACGGTCTGACAGTTTTTAGTTTGACGACCTTAGCCTTTATACCTTCATCCTCTAGTAGCCTTACCGCTTCCTTAGCTTGTGCAGCAGCAGTTCCAACGGTGACAAAAGCAATTTCAGCCTCTGGATCGCCAAACTCTTCTATGAGACCTCTAAGGTAGTGTTTGGCAAAAGGTCTGGATCTTTCTATCGCAGCCCTTACTTCCCACTGCCAGCTTGCGTGTGTTGCATAGGAGATGTAGTTGGATTTCATGACGAATGGGTCCCTCATATACCTTCCGGGTGGAACCTCGGCATCTATGACGGGCAAAGGAGCTCTGTATGGGTCGTATGGAGGAAGAGCTATATCGTCCGGGGGTAACATGATGGCTTCTCTTGTGTGAGATACGAAGAAACCGTCCACAACGGTAACTACGGGCACGTGCACGCTAGGTTGCTCTGCAACAATAAAGCCCGCCAAAATCATATCAAAAAGCTCTTGAACGTTTTCCGCATACCATATCATACATCCCGTATCCAAAAGGAAAGAAACCTCTAAGTTGTCCGGTTGTATGCTTAAGGGGGTGTTAACACCGCGTGCCATCAGAACTAGTTGCACAGGTATTCTGGTTCCTGCCCACATCGGAAAGTTTTCCATAGCCCTGAGTGTTCCGGGTCCAGATGTAGTGGTTATGCATCTGGCTCCTGCGAGCGCACAACCTGCCAATTCAGACATAACACCGAACTCGGATTCACCTCTGAAGTATACACCCACGTAACCTTCTGCCCAAAGTTCACCGATTAGGTGCGCTGCTTCGGATTGAGGAGTTATAGGGTAAGAAACGGACGCGTCTACAGATGCTCTCTTGACGGCTTCTTTGACCGCCTCAGATCCAGTCATAAAGTGCTTAGTCCTTGGAGCTTCAAAGAGTAAATAATCCGGGGACACGATTCTCTGCCCCGCTCTATTGTATTGAACTTGTTCTGTAGTTGCTTTCATGTTACACCTCCTTTTTATTTACCAAGTTCTTTTTTTACTTGCTCAGCTATTTTTATGAACTTCTCTACTTCTTCCACGTGCTGATCTCTGAGTGTTATCATGGCATCTTCGTGTCCATCCATGCTACACATTGCTATGGTAAAGCAATCGGTTTCGGCTCTAATAATCTTAAGAGCTACGTTGGCGTAATGGCAGTGAACACCTATAAATATGCAGGCTTTTATCTTATTGTGCCATATGGTTAGGTTGGGATGGTTAGGATTTATCTCAACTTCTGGGTTAATCTTTGGATACTTTGGTCTGTAATCGTACATGGGTATAATTTTTGCACCCAAAACTTTTGCCATTTCTTTTACTAATCTTGCTTTTTCTTTTGCGGATTCATTCCATGCGTAGAGGACTTGTGGTCCTGGAAAAATTGTGGGGTTAGGTCTGGTTAACATAGCCTTTGCAGCCTCACGCATCGCCACTTCTTCATCTACTATTTCATTAAACAAAAGAGCTTTTCCTGGGGGTGGATTTAGCACTCCATCGTAAACAGCTACGGGGTAGGGTGAGAATCCAGATGGTCCTATGGTTGCCATTTTACACCTCCTTTATTTATTTGCGTGCACTTCGGGCATTACCATATTTATGGCATTTCTCTTTAAGAGGTTAGAACAAACATAAACGCACAGTGCACACCCTTTGCATCTTTCGGATACCACGTAAGCGTGGTGTTCGTTATCAGAATACATCAGTGTATTTGGTTCTGGACAAAACAACGTGCACTGCTTACAGTTATATTTACTACATTCGTCATTTATGACTTGGGCTACATAATACATACCTGGCCTCCTCCAAAAACTTTGTTCAATTAAATTAAATCAATATTCTTTAAAAGTCAACAAGGAAAAATAAGAGATTTGTCAGATATTTTCTATAATTTTTTAGATGTTCAAAGTTTCCACATACAATGTAAACTCTATAAGAGCAAGGAAAGAGCTCCTATTTAACTGGCTTCAAAGGGAAAACATAGATATACTATGTTTGCAGGAAATAAAAGCGGAAGAGAAGGATTTTCCTTTCTTGAACTTTGGTGCTTTGGGATACAAATGTTACGTAAAAGGGCAAAAAGCTTACAATGGTGTTGCCATATGCTCCAAACTTCACCTTGATGAGATTATCACTAAAACAGGCATCCAGACCTTGGATAAAGAAAGTAGGATAATCGTAGGAAAAGTGAAAGACACTTGGATAGTAAATACATACTTCCCTCACGGTGATGTAAGAGGTTCACAGAAGTTTCGCTATAAGATGGATTTCTATAAAGCATTTATTGAATTTGTAAGATCCAACTTTACCCCAGAGGATAGAATTGTTCTGTTGGGCGATATGAACGTAGCTTTGGAAGATATTGACGTATTTGATCCAACACTTTTAAGAGACACCATAGGAACGATGCAAGAAGAGAGAGAGGCTCTAAGAAGCATACTGGAGTGGGGATTCATAGACGCTTTCAGATTTTTATACCCTACAAAAATACAGTTTACTTGGTGGGACTACATAGGTGGTATGGTTTGGAAAGACAAAGGTATGAGGATAGACTACATTCTAATAACTAAACCTTTAATAAAGGATCTTGTGGATGTTTACGTGGATATGTGGGCAAGGAAGCGCAAAACTCCAAAGCCTTCCGACCACGCTCCAGTAATTGCTGTATTTCAACAGTTTTGAAAACAAAAACCAGACCTAAGATATCTCTTTGTGTATACCTTGCATGTATATGCGTTCCATTATCCTTCTGGCAATTGGTGCGGCGACTGCGCCTCCCGAACCGCCATGTTCCACTATAACACCAAACACAAACAAAGGATCCCTGTATGGAGCAAATCCCACGAACCAAGCGTGATCTCTTAGGTGGTAAGGGAGATTTTTACGTCCGCTACTTACAGAAGCTACCTGAGCTGTCCCTGTTTTTCCCGCAATCTCCACGATATGGGAATTAGCACTAACTGCTGTTCCTTTCCTAACAGTGTCGCGTAGAGCCTCCCTTACTATAGCAAAGTACTCCTGTGGAGCATTAAAAACACTATACACTTTTTTGCTGTTTTTCATAATAACTTGCCCATCCGGATTACGTACTTCTCTAATGATAGTAGGTCTATAAATAACTCCGTTGTTAACGATGCCCATCATCATAAGAGTTTGTTCCATAAGCGTCGATTTCATAAATCCTTGCCCGATAGACATATTTACCGTATCTCCACCATACCAACTTGTTTTCAGAACTTTTCTTTTCCACTCAGGTGTAGGTATGAAGCCTTTTCTGAGGGGCAGTTCAAATGGTATGTTTTGCGCGTAGGAAAAAGCTCTCAATGTGCCCTCTATCCCTTTGTGACCAAGTTTATAGTACCCAAAGTGATAAAAATAAGTGTCGCAGGAATCATATATGGCCTTTTTCATGTCTACCCTTCCGTGTCCATTTCTATTCCAACAATAGAAATACCTATTACCAAGATAAAACTTACCTTCGCACAAAATCGACTCTCTGTGAGAAACTCCATTCATCAGTAGAGAAATTGCCAAGGCAGGTTTTATGACAGAGGCTGGTGGATACTTACCCAGTAATGCTCTGTTAAAGAGAGGTTTGTACTTATTTTTGTTGTAGTTTTCCCATTCCTCCTTTATTTTATTAGGATCAAAACATGGATAACTAAGAAGACCTAGTACCTCTCCTGTTTTTGCGTGCATAATAATTACGGCTCCAGCCTTGTGTTTTGATTCCTTAAAAACCTCGAAAATTATATTTTGTATTCTTGAGTCTATGCTTAGCACTACTGTATTTCCATTCTGAGGCTCGTTTACTCCTAAGTTTTTTACGGGTCTTCCTACTGCATCTACCATTATATCTTCCTTTCCTACAACACCTAATAAAAAATCATCAAATGCCTTTTCTATTCCTGTTCGTCCTATCAAACTTCCATGTGCTATCCTGTCTCTGTATCTGTTTAATTCTTTATCTGTTGGTAGTCCCACGTAACCCGTAACATGCGAACACGCTTCTCCATACGGATAAAACCTCTGAGGAACTATATTTATATAAACTCCCGGCATTCTAAAAGCGTTGTTGTAAAACTTGTCTAACTCCTCTTGAGAGTCTAAACTCTTTATGTATATAGCTTCGTATCCCTTTAACCTACTCTTGAGTTTCTCCTCGTCTAAATCTAAGCCATAAAGCTCGTTAAGTACTTTTATTGTATTTTTCAATCCTTCTATATCTTCTATCTTCTGGGGATCCATAAAAAGGATATATCTTGGAATATCAAAAGCGATTTTTTCACCTTTTCTATCCAATATATCTCCCCTCTTTGGATAGAGTATCCTACTTCTTACATAGTTTCTTTTCGATAGTTCACCAAAGTACTTTCTTTTAAAGATTTGCATATACACAAGCCTAAGAAGAAGAACCAGGTAAAAGACTACTCCAAATAATAAGAGGAGCACAAATCTACGTCTGTTCATTTTGCGTAATTATACGTCTACTCAGTATAACCATCGCTACAGTTTGGAAAATCAAACACAGCATCAAGCTAGTAGGTTCAAAAGGATAGTAATACTTAATTCTAAAGAGCAAGTACTTAAAGGTATGCTCTATAACAAATACTATTGTTGATAAAAGGATTAAAGCGCCTTTTGTTGTTATTATATACTTCCTCTTAAATGCAATGGTAGAAAAAAACACTAAAAGCTTACTGGATATGTTTAGGCCTATGGAATCGTAAAGTAAGTCGAGAACAAAAGCGGGAATTAAAACTCTTTTTGGATTCGTGTCTTGGTCTTTCAACAGTGCGTAAAGTATGGCCACTGTAACAAAATCAGGAGTGTAAAGGTATCCAGAAAATACGGGCAGTAGTAAAAAGGTCTGTATAAGGGCAAGAATAAACGTGGATATGTAAAAGTTCATGGCTTAGAGCTAAGTACAGAAACGTACTCCAACTTCCTTATGTCTACACTCGGCTTTACATAAACTTTTTTAAAAAATTCGCCTTTCATATCATCTACTCTAGACACTCGACCTATTAAAAAAGCTGGTAGCTTCTCCTTAATTCCTCTAACTACTACATGAGAGTTTAAGCTTATTTCATCTTCGTAAGATACATGAAGAAGTTGTCCTTCTTTCCATCCCCCCTTGTATATGTAGTTTTTGCTATAGTCCACTATAGTTGCAGATAGACTGAATCTATCTGAGTACACAGTCAACACGATTGATGACATAGGTAGGACTTTTTCTACCACACCCACCAAATTCTGGTTAGAAAAGACCAAAAAACCTTCCCTAACATTTTCATCCATCCCCTTATTTATAACGATAAATTCATCTTTACCTTTTAAGTCGTATCCTATTATTTTAGCGTTTATGATTTTATAACCTTGGGTATTTATATCCTTAATGCCTAAATCATTGGAAATTTTAAGCAGAGAAATCTCACATGATTGGTACATAGATCTGTATAATTCTAGTTCTTCTATCTTTTTGGACAGTTCTAGGTTGCTTTTTTGAACATTTACGAGGAATATATACGTTTTAATCCGCTCTTGTATGTACTCTTGTAGGTCCGCTTTTGCTTGATACAAGGGTAGCAATAAATGGAAGAATAGTTGAGTGATTGGACGAATGTATACACTATCCGTGACGTACAAAAAAATCGAAAGAAGGAATATAAAAATAAGGATTAAGTTTTTTTTCATTCCATAGACACTTTTCTGAGAATCTCTATTTTATCGAGAATTTTACCTACCCCTCTTGCAACAGCTGTTAGAGGATCGTCACAATAATAAGTCTTTATTCCCGTTTCCATTTGTATCCTGGAATCTAAACCTTTCAGGAGAGAACCACCTCCAGCTAAGACGATACCATTTTCGGCAATATCAGATGCCAATTCAGGTGGGGTCTTTTCAAGTGTAGACTTTATAGCATTTATTATGCTATTTATTACATCCTCTAGTGCTTCAGTTACATCATGATTAGACACCTCTACTGTCTTGGGCAAACCCGTTACATCTCTACCTTTAACTTGCATAACACTGTGTTTATCCTCTCTTATCGCACTTCCCAAGGATATTTTTATTTTCTCCGCTGTCTGCTCGCCAATGAATAGATGGAACTTTTTCTTAATATACTGCGCTATAGCCTCTGTCATCTCATCTCCTGCAATCCTCACAGAATTGGATGTTACTATACCAGATAAAGATATAACAGCTATTTCTGATGTGCCTCCACCTATATCGACTATCATACTACCTACAGGTTCTTCTATGGGCAAGCCTGCCCCAATGGCCGCTGCCATAGGCTCTGCTACGAGGTATACTTCTCTTGCTCCTGCGGCTTTAGCTGCATCTATTACTGCTCTCTTTTCTACCTGTGTCACTCCAGATGGTACGCCTATTACTACCCTAGGGCGAGCCTTAAAGATTCCAGTCCCTATAGCTTTGTTGATAAAGTGGGAAAGCATAATTTGTGTGGATTCAAAATCCGTTATCACTCCATCCCTTAACGGTCTTATAACGCTTATGTTCTCTGGGGCTTTACCTAACATTTCTTTTGCATCCTTACCTACAGCTAATACTCTTCTCGTTCGATTGTCTATGGCTACTACAGATGGTTCTGAAAGAATTACTCCTTTATTCTTTGCGAAGACTATAGTATTTGCGGTCCCTAAGTCTATCGCTATATCGTTGGATATAAAACCAAGAATGTTGGAAATACTATCTATCAATCCCATAATTAAAGCATTTTAACAAAAGTAAATAAATTTATTGTTATGGCCAGTTTAACCCTCAAGAAAATACATAAAAAGTTTGGTGATGTTTGGGACCAAGATGTAGAGAAAGCAATAAATTTTATCATTTCTAAACACGCAAACCAGAAGCGCCAGTCTGGAGAGCCTTACATAGTTCATCCCATTGAAGTAGCAAACATTTTGGCTGGTGTACTAAAGGACAAAGAAACCATAATAGCAGGTATTCTACACGATGTTCTTGAGGATACGAACACAACCTACGAAGAAATTAAGGATCTTTTTGGTAAGAATGTCGCCGACATAGTCGAAGGGGTTACAAAGATAGGCAAGTTCCAATTCAGAGATATACAGGAGCAGAAAGCGGAAAATTATAGAAAACTCCTACTTTCTATGTCAAAAGATCCTAGAGTAATCATAGTTAAACTCGCAGACAGACTTCACAACATGAGAACTTTAGATTGCTTCAGGAAGGATAAGCAAGTACGCATAGCCAAAGAAACTTTAGAGATATTTGTCCCTCTAGCAAACAGGTTAGGAATATGGAAAATAAAAACGGAGCTCGAAGATCTCTGTTTCAAGTATCTATATCCTAATGAATACAAAAAGGTAAAAGAATTTATTGGCATTACTCAAAGGGAATTAGAAGAATACCTAAAGAGAAGTTTTATTCCAATTCTCACAAAGATACTTAAGGAGAATAAATTAGATGCGTATATCACATACAGACCTAAGCATCTTTATGGAATCTGGCAAAAAGCGATAAGAAAGGGAATTAGTTTAGAGGAAGTTCATGATATACTAGGTGTGAGGGTCATAGTCAATACAGTTCAAGAATGTTACTTGGTCTTAGGCTTGGTTCATAGCAACTTCACACCTATTCCCGGAAAGTTCGATGACTATATTTCCTTACCAAAACCCAATTTGTATCAATCATTACACACAACTGTAGTTGGTCCAAAGGGTAGAATTGTGGAAATTCAGATACGCACGTGGGAAATGCACGAAAGAGCGGAAAAAGGCATAGCTGCGCACTGGGCTTACAAGGAAGGAAAAAATCCAAAGGATAACTCCGTGTATTCATGGCTAAAGAGCTTGGTCGAAAGTATAAAAAGTAGCAAAAACCCATCTGAACTTTTAGAGAACGTTAAACTCGAACTTTTTTCGGAAGAGGTATTTGTGTTTACTCCAAAGGGGGATATAAAAGTCCTACCTACAGGAGCAACTCCCGTTGATTTTGCATACCAAATACACACAGATGTAGGGGACCATTGCGCAGGTGCCAAAGTAAACGGAAGGATAGTGCCTTTGGACTACAAGCTCCAAAGCGGTGATATAGTTGAGATAATAACTCACCCAAATAAAAAACCAAATCCAGAATGGTTAAAGTTTGTAGTAACAAGCAAGGCAAAAAGCAGGATAAAGTCATACATAAAAGAGTTAGAAAGAGAAAGAATGATAACCTTAGGTAGAGATCGTCTAGAAGTAGTTTCAAAAACCTTAGAAGTTTCAAAAGAAGATCTTTTGAGTAAACTTACAAAAGAGCTTAAATTAAAGGAAGAAGATATACTTCTTTTGTTAGGGACTGGCAAATTAACCAAAGAAAAAATACTTTCTACCTTAAAAATTCAGGTAAAGAAAGTTTTGAAGGATGAGAAATCAGAGGATGTCCTTAGTCTTGAGGATATTGGAAAGGTTGAGTATCAATTGGCTTCATGTTGTAACCCGCTGCCGGGAGAAAATGTGTATGGTGTGATTACAAAAGGTAGAGGTGTTGTTATACATTCTCAAGAATGTCCAAATTTACAGTACATGCTGAGAAATCTTCCTGAGAAAGTCATAAAACTAAAGTGGCAATCCTCCAGCGGTAAGCATAAAGTAAAAATAAGACTTCTTGTAAAGGATAGATTGGGAGTTCTTGCGGATATAAGTAGCATCATAGCTAAATCCGGTGCCAACATAACGGAAGCAAGAACAAAGAGTGTATCCACAGGTAAGGCTATCATGGAATTCAGTATAGATGTGGATAACTACAACTCTTTTCAAAAGGTAGTTTTAAATCTAAAAACATTAGAAGATGTGGAGCAATGTGAAAGGGTGTTTAACTAAGACTTTTTGTACCAATCTAAAAAATCTCAAATGTTTACATTATAAGCTATGTTGGCTACATATTCTCTTAGTGCCTTGTAGGAATCGTTAAAGGTTGATGCCTTTGGTATAAAGCTGTACAAATTGTATCTTAGATCTCTTTTAAAATCCGTTGGGTAAGGTAAGACTTTCACGTTTTCCTTTTGAAAAGCCTTCACTGCCCGTCTCATATGGTATGCTGATGTAACCAATATAGCCGTTTGGTATTTTCTCTTCTCCATTATATGCCTTACGTATCTTGCATTTTCTTGAGTTGTGGTACTTTCACTATCGAGTAATATACTTTTCAAATCTACACCAAAGGATATCAGGGTAGCTTTCATTATCTCTGCATCAGGTAATCTATTTATACCCGAACCTCCAGAAAGGATAATTGGTTTACCAGTTTGCTTGTGGAGAACAAACCCAGTAAGCAACCTTTTTAAAGAATCCTCTTTCAGAACCCCCGTATTATAAGAACCACCTCCCAAAACAATAATTACATCGCCCTCCAACTTGCTTGGTACGGGATAGCTTTCTTCCAATGGTTTGTATAACATATCCTTTACTGGTTCTATGGAGAGCAAATAGAGAGTTATGGCACAACTCATTGAAAGAAGGTATGCAATTCTGTTTTTATGAACCAAGATGCCCAGAACTAAAAACCCCAATATAAAAATCCCGGGTGGTAAAAGAAAATGGATGAGAAGTTTGAGCATCAAGGCCTATTTCTTGTTGCTATTACCAAATCTTCCACACCGTACCTTTTTGCGATGTCCATCAAAGACACTACGTATTTATGTCTAGTGTTTTCATCCGCTTCAACAACTATACTCCTAGGCTTTAGCTCCGAGATTAAGGCTTCTACATCTTGTATAGATACAACTCTCCCATTTGCCATATACTTTCCATCCTCTAATACCTGTATCCTCAAGACCGCTTTAAATTCCTTTTGTCCCTCCTTTGCAAAAGGAAGCTTTACAGCGAGAAAAGTCATAGGTGATTGAAATGCAAGTATTGCCAAGAACAAAAATACAGCTAAGAGCGTGTCTACCAATGGAACAACATCTATGTAAGCCCTCTCTTCCGTGCTTACTCTTCTCCTTCTCACTTTAATAACCTCATTATATCCACAAGTTCCTCTTCGAGTTTGTTTAGTGTGTTTATAGCTAGAACTTTAAATACCCAGTAAGCGAAAAGCGCTGGAATGGCTACAGCCAGACCAGTAGCCGCAGCTATCAGAGCTTCACTTATGCCTTTTGAAAGAAGAAGCATGCCTTGTTCCAACTCGGTTAGGGCAAAAGCGGAAAAAACCTTTATCAAACCCGTAATAGTACCAAACAAACCCAATAAAGGAGAAATGCTTGCTACTGTAGAAAGAATCGGTAGATTCTTTTCTAGCTTAGACAAAATTAACGATAGATCCATTTCTATTTCTTTGAGTATTTCTTCTTTTGTGTGTCCTTTGCTGTAGTAATCCAAAACCTTTGAGATTATCCTGTTCCCTTCCGTGTTGTATAAAGCCAGTACCTTCATGGCACCGTCTATATCTTTGGATGCTATTAGAGATTTTATCTGATCTAAGTTCCTAGGTATATAGAAAGCTCTTCTTAAATTAAGAATCCTCTCCACTATGATAGCCCAAGAAACTATGGAGAGAAGCAAAAGAGGATACATAGCAAACCCACCTTTTTCTAGCAAACTAAATAAATTTTCCATCTACTTACCCCCACATTTAGGTAGTCCTTTTCTTAAATCCTGAATTTTTCTATATTCCTCTTGTGAAGCGCCTTTTAAATCGTATCTTTCTAGAAAACAACTAGCATCCCTTCTTGCATTCAAGGACAGTAAAATTTCTACCCCCTGCAGTACTGCCCTATTGTAAACACTAGAATTTGGGTGGTTAGTAACTATATCCAATATATCCTCCATCGCTTTTTTGCGATCTCCTTTCTCTAAGTAATCTATAGCTGACCAATACAAAGCTCTTGCTCTAGTCTCGTTGTTGGGACTCTTTATCAAGTAATCCACGTAAGTCCTGTCTCTAACCTTCTTGAGAACTTCTAGAAGCGCATTCTCAAATTCATCCGTTCTGTATCCAAGACTTAAAAGATTGTTCAGTATCTCTTTTGCTCTACTTTCATCTCCGAGCTTTATAAAAATCGTGGCAGCTTTTGCCTTTTGATCTAAATTACCTTCGTATAAGAGCTCTGCTAAACTTCTTTCATCACCTAAGTTAGAAAACAGCTCTATAAGTTTTTCTCTAGCCATCTCTCTTTCTTCATTTGTCCCCTCTCTATAGACTTTGTAAAGTAGGACTGCTTTCCTACGATTATCTGGTTCTATTTGAGCGAGCTTTAGTACTGCTTTGTTTTCCAGTGGTGTATCTAAAAGCTCTAAGAGTACTTCTCTAGCCTTTTCATTCTTTCCCATGTTTATGTACACATTTCCCAATTGATACTTTAGTTCACCAACCAAAGATGGATCCCTCTCTTTACTTATCGCTTGTAGTATCAGTTGCTCCAACTCTTCATTTTTAAGAGCTCTCCCACCTAAACCTATTAGCGATATAGTTGCCTGTTCAGCGTACTGGGTATCCGTATACTTTCTTAATACTTCATAGTAAGTTTCTCTTGCTCTTTCCCAGTTACCCAAGTTATAAAAAGCATCTGCCACTTTTAATAATGCTTTAGGCTTTTGTGGGCTGCTGTAGGGTATCTTCTCAAAATACTCAATTGCTCTTTGGTAGCTTCCTTCTACAAAGAAACTTAAACCTATCAGATATAACTCATCGTCGGAGGTTTCCTCCAAGAATGTTCTTGCGAGCTTTGGATTGCCCAGAAACAAAGCCGATCTGGCCTTTAGTATTCTTGATGCAGTATCGTTTTCATTGTTTAGCACTTGTAGCACTTGCGGATACTTCTTAGCATTGTATAGTGCTATAGCTTTGTAGTATGGTTTATCCAAAAGTTCGGCAGCTCTTTCCCATTCACCTCTTCTAAAGTGATCCCAACCCAAGTACTCTCTATATAAGTCCGGATATGTTGACCTAATTTCCGACAAAATAGGTGCCAAGTCATAACCTAACCAATAAGCGGACTCTAACATCCATATGTATTCCTCTTTACCCTTATTTTTCTTTTTCTCAAGTATTTGGTAAGCCTTCTTGTAATCTCCAAGCTTAATAGCTGAATATACTGCATACATATCACTTCTTGCTTCTATGAAATTCGAAAGAGCTAAAGTATACTGACCTGAATTGTAAGCAATTATACCTGCCTTTTCCAAAAAGCTGGGGTCCTTTGTTGCCGAAAAGGCAAGCCTGGCATAAGCCACTCCTTTTCCTGCAAGAAGGTTATATAAATTCTTAGATAACTCTCTATTTATAGTTTCTAATATACCTGTGTAGTATAAACCTCTGTCTACGTTGTCTCTGTAAAGCTCTATGATACCTAGATAGTACAAAGCTATTTCCCTATAAGCGCTCCTTGGGGCGTTATAATCTATGAATATCCTTTCTGCTTGTGCCAAGTTACCATCTTGAAAGAGCTTTATACCTCTTCTCAACTTTGTGCTAACTAAATATGCCTCATTAACTTCCCCATTGTAGAAATCTAAAATGTAATTACAGTAGTTGAGAAAGATAGTATCTTTGCAATTAGGTTTTATGTACTCACCTAATGTAAGCGCTCTTACAGACTTCCAAAAAGGATCGTTATTTTCTGGAATACTCCCTTTGAGCATGAAATTCAAGGCATAGTAAGCTTCGCAAGCTGCTTTTGAGTATATATGAGAGAACTTACACGAAGAGGCAAACAGGGGAAGAGCTTCAGAAGATTTACCTTGTCTGGTGTGTATTATGCCAAGTATATACTCCGCCATGGGTTTAAAAGATGATGGAGCAACTATTACACTTTCTAGCTCTTTTTTGGCTTTATCGTATTCGCCCTTCAAGTAGTAATCAACTCCTAACCTATAGGCTATGGCATCTTTGGGTTCGCCACAGCTGAGTGTAGATGAGGATTTTATGGGCTCAATTTTCGCTGTTTCTATGGTCTTGGGAGCTTCAATCAACATAGGACTCAAATCCAAAGGTTTGCCTATCGGGTAGGGTATTTTGTCTGGCGGTGCTACTTTGGGTCTCTCTTCCGTAATGGTGCTAACAAATTCCACTTTGATGTCAAACTCCCTCTTTATTTCTGAGGATAGTATGGTAAGTAGTATAAACAGCACACTAAAGAGCTTTATGAGCTTGTACATACTCTGCCCCCAAATGACAAACATGATTTAATTTTATAACCACATTCCTGTCTTCTTCCATGTGAATCTGGGAGTAGCTCGCGTTGTCGCACCCAAAGGACCAGAACTTAGAGAGGTCAATATCCAAAAGTGCACAATACATAGCTCTAATGGGCACGGTGTGAGAAAATACGAGGACCGTTTGATTCCAGTGCTTTTGTTTTATTTCGTGTAAAAATTCTCTAACTCTCTCATACACATCTGTGAGACTTTCTCCTCCGGGGAACTTTATCTTGTGTGGTTCTTTTATCCACTTTTCGAAATCTTCAGGATACTCCTGCTTTACTTGGTCTACCAGCATTCCTGACCACACGCCGTGGTCTATTTCTATTATCCTTTTATCGGGTATGATTTGTATACCTTTAGCCTCAGATATAGGCTTGGCTGTATCCATCGTTCTTTTTAGAGGAGAAGAGTAAATGGCTGTAATGTCCAATCTGAGCAATTCCTTTGCCAACAGATTGGCTTGTTTTTTGCCTCGCTGTGAGAGTTCAGGGTCTAGTAAACCTTGGTATCTGCCTATGGGGTTCCACTGACTCTCTGCGTGTCTTATTATGTAAAGTCTTACCATACCCCTCTTTCCATCAAGGTTTGTGAGTAAGCGCTAACCCCTTCACCAAGCTTTATGTCAAATCCGTTTCTCCTTAGTGCTACTTCCAACATACCAATTACAAGCATTCCATCCATTGGAGACACTCCCATATGAGATATGCGGATTACCCTACCTTTTAGGTTATCTTGTCCGCCTGCTGTTCTAATCCCTAGACTAATTAGGTCTCTTCTGACTTTCTCTGCATTTGGCAACTCAAAAACAGTTAAGGATATAGAAGGATTTTCTGGGAAGACTTTAAAACCTAAGCTCTGTATGGCTCTTTGGGTAGCTTTTGAAACACTTTCGTGTCTGAAGTGAACATTGTCCATACCTTCTTCCAAGAGCATACTTAAAGACTCATTTAACGCAAGAATCAAGCTTATGGCGGGTGTCCATGCAGTTTGTCCTTCAATTTGCTTGGGTAGCTCCTTTTTTATGCTAAAGTAAAAAGCTCTGTTGGTTAATCTTTCTTTAGCTTTATCGGAAAACCACATGACGGATAATCCTGGAGGCAGTAGTAGCGCCTTTTGAGACCCACCTATTAGCACATCTACATGCTCTTGATCGGGATTTATTTTGTATGCGCCTAGAGCGGTTATAGCGTCCGCCACAGACAGAATGCCTCTTTCAAAGCATATCTGGGAGATTTCCCTGTATGGATGGTATGCACCTGTTGATGTTTCCGATATTTGGTAAAGGACACCTTTGCAATCTGGATTTTTGTCCAATAGGTCTTTCACGTATAATGGATCCGCTGACTTTCCCCACTCAAGTTTGTACTCTAGGGGTTTTAGTTTCCAATGCTCTGCAAGCTTTAGCCATCTTTCTCCAAATTTGCCACCATTTATCACCAATACCTTATCGCCTTCCTCAAAGAAATTAAGTATAGCAGCTTCCATTGCACCAGTGCCAGAAGAGGAAAAAAACACTATGTTGTCCGAAGGTGAATTTAATACTTTTTTAAGAAGTGCCCTTGTCTCTAAGAAGCTTTGTTTGAACTCTTCAGTCCTGTGGTGGATTATAGGTCTACCTAATACTTCCCTTACTCTGTTGGGTATCTCCACTGGACCTGGTGTGAAAAGTCTCTCTTCCATGGTTTTAGTATTTTAAACCAAGGTGCCCTCAATATAATTGATTTCCTTAGCGGAAAGAAAAACCCCTAAGACAATCTCCCAAAGCTTAGAGATAAGCTTTACTTCCTAGCTGTATCCAAACTTTTCTGTATCTTATTGGGGACCAGGTGTACGTTATGACATCTATAGCAATACTGCCCAACTTCTGAAACGTAACGTAGTATGGCTTCCCTGTTTTGCCTCGGGTTGGATAGAGCTTTGTCTAGGTTGTCAAGCAAAGTTAAGTAGTCTTTGCCAGCCAAGGACTCGATGGAAGCTCTGGATGTGTGGCACTTACTACACATGGTATTGGTAGCTTTGGCTCTTTCTACAAAGTTCCTTCCCTCTTCTTGCGCACCAGTGAAATCGGCATCGTTAAGAAAAACAACCAAAGACTTCATAGAACCAGAAAGCTTCTTCATAAATTCTGCAGTTTTTAGCTCCTGAAGCTCCACAGGGTCCTCTATTTTTATGTTGTCATACCTTGGAAAATGGTAATAAACCTTTACAAAAGCTTGATTTTCTGCATGACATTTACTACATGACTCCCCAAGGGACCTAAGGGATTGGACTACTCTGTCGGTGTTCTTAGAAGCTACTGCTTTCACCAGATCTTCAGCAGCTTGGACTTTGTAGTAATTTCTCCACTCTGGCACCATGTTTGCGCTTTCTTTATAGAGTTTTTCAAGATTTCTAGCCCATGCTAATGCTCTGTCCCAGTTACCTTTGTTTACGTTTACTTGTATACCGTGCATAGCTGTGCTCATAGAGTGCATGTTGGATAGATACTCCATCTTTGAAGATTTGGGTGGGTAGTATTTCTCCAAGGATTTGGGTGGTTTTTTTATGATAACTTCCTGGGAAAAAGAGAATCCGACGAATACAAAAAGTGCAAGAGCCAAACTCTTCATTTTATCCCCTCCTAAAATCTAAAGCTTGCTCTAATTTTAGATATATAGAAGGGTTAAAAATTGTCAAGTCATTTCTACTCATTTTAAACCCTATGAAATAAAGACTAACAAACGAAGTTCTGATTTAGAATTTTAAACAGTTGCCTTAAATTAGAAGGCTTACCTGTTAGTTTAGAATCACATCTAAAACTGCTTATTTATAACCTTGTTTATCTCTTTCCTATAGGCCATGTAAAAAATAACAGCTCTGATTGTAGTTTCCACACTCATCATAACCCAAGGCACGAGTGGAGTGTAAAAAAAGTACAAAAGCGCATACGAAGGTATTATCCTAAATACCCAAAAGGATAAACTGTTTACGATTAGAGGGATGTGAGTTTTGCCCATACCCTTGAGCGTTCCCGAATAGGCGCTTGCGTATGCCAACTGTGGCTGAGACAAGGCAACGATAATTAAGTAGTAGGTAGCGTATTGTATAACTTGAGGGTCCTTTGTGAAAATACCAGCGAAGAAGCCAGGAAAGGCAATCAAAGCTACACCAGCTAGTCCCATCAAAAAGGCGCTCAGATTAGCTGTTGTTCTGACTGCATAGTCTAAACCCAAATAATTTTTTGCCCCATAGTTCTGACCAGATATGGTAGTGCTCGCTATCATAAAACTAAAACCTACCATAAAGGAAATACTTTCTACTCGCAATCCCACTTGGTGTGCTGCTAAGATGGTGTCCCCAAACCTTGCCAAAATTCCCACGAAAACATTGAAGGAAAAACTGGTTATAGCCCTCTCTATGGCGGTAGGCACACCCACTCTTAAGAAGGTTTTCAGTAAATGAAAGTCTAACTCGACTTTTACAGGAAAAGGTTTTTTCTTAGCAACTAACAAAAATACATAAATTAAAAAACCTATTACCTCGGCAATAGCTAATCCAAGTCCAGCACCAAAAACCTCCAATCTTGGGAAACCAAAAGTTCCGTATATCAAAAGGTATGCAAAAACTATGTGTATGATTGTATAGGAAATGGCTATTTTAAAAGGTGTTTTTGTATCGCCGGCTCCGTTAAAGGCTCCATAAAACACCTCCGACACAAAGGCGAGCACTATGACACTGAATACAGGCTTTAGGTATTGCTTGGCTAAGGTCACCACGCTTTCTGAAGCACCAAGTTTGGACATAAGGTAGGTAACAAAATCTGTGCCAAAAAAAGTCAGAGGAAGTCCAATGATTATGGCAAGTATAATCCCCCATACGAAAGCTACGGATGGATCCTTTTTGGCGCCCACTCTCTGAGCTACAAGCACAACTGTCCCGCTGTATGCGATAGCCATGAGAGAGTAAGTAAACCACAGCATGCTGGAGGAGAAGCCAACAGCAGCAATAGCGGAAGGTGACAAAGATGAGACTAATATAACAGATATTATGTTTTCTATGGAGTAAAGAATATTTCCGCCCATTATGGGCAAAGCTAAGTTTATGACCTTTTTGATTACACTTATCCTATTTTCTGAAGGGTCTACCAATATAAGCTTACTTGACATAGTTCTTCATAACATCCATGGTAGCTTTGTAACCTAACTCATAAAGTTCCTTTGCTTTACGCACATTTACCAAGCTAAAACCTTGAAGCGGGGGTTCTATCACAACATCGCACATACTTTTTCTTTTGTCAACACTGGAGTTTACAGCTAAGGCAAAACTCTTCAGTAGCACCTGTATTATGTTACTGGTGCGTTGAGATCTGTCCTTTGGATTTACGTTAACACCTATCAATAATCCTTCACCTTCTATCAAAGGTTCCACAGGCAAATTATTCGTTATCCCACCATCCACCAGATGGTAGTTTTCATACTTAATAGGTTCAAATATTCCAGGCACTGCACAACTACCCAAGGTTATTGGTGCGATGCTTCCTTTGTCAAAATAAAGAGTCTCACCAGAGGTTATATCCAAGCAACATATGTTTGTTTTTATGGGAAGGTCCTCTAACCTCTTGTAAGGGATTAAAGACTCAAGGAATTTTACGGCTTTGGATAGAGAAAACAAACCTAGCTTTGGAAAGCGTGGTCTTACATAGGTTAACCAATCGAGATTTTTAACAAGGCTTAGCATCTCCTCAGGCTTGTAACCACTGCTGTAAAAAACAGACACCAAAGCTCCAGCACTTACACCACTTAAAGCTATTACTTGAAATCCCAGTTCTTCCAAAGCTTTCAAGACCCCTATATGACTTATACCTCTTGCAGCTCCGCCAGACAGAACTAATCTAACCTTCATGTTTAAGAAGCACTACGCAGTAACACACTAAACCTTCACCTTTACAAAAACCTTCCCTAGTTTTGCCTTTCACGTTAACCTTAGAGTAATCTATTCCTAGTAAACTTGATAAATTCTCTTTAATTTGGGTTTTATAGTCCTTTATCTTAGGTTCATTGGTAACTACAGTGCAGTCTAAGTTAACAATGGTAAATTTTTTGCTTCTCATTCTCTTAATTGCTTCTTCCAAGAATACCATCGATGGCACGTTCTTCCATCTTGGGTCACTGTCTGGAAAAAGCTCCCCTATATCTGGTTCTCCTAAAGCCGAAAGTATGGCATCCGTGATAGCGTGAATTAAGGCGTCACCATCAGAGTGTCCCTTCAAACCCTTTTTGTATGGAATATAAACGCCTCCTAAGTATAGAGGTTTGTTTTCTTCGAACTCGTGAGAGTCAAAGCCAAAACCAATAAGGAACATCCTTTTTAAATATAATCTTAGATTTTTCTAAAGTATCTGTTTCCAACCTTTTGAACAAGACCCTCCATTTCGTAATTTGTTAGCTTCATAAGGGCTTCCTCGAAACTCATTCCAGTAAGGCTCATAATTTCATCCAAGTCTCTTGGAGTTACAAGCAAGTTTAAAATAGGATCATCCGATTTTGACACAGTTTTGTATTGGTTTTTTATCTCTTCCGGCTTCATTATGAATTTTGCTTTACCTTCATTCAACAGGTTCACGCATCCACGCCATCTTTCACTCTTTCCATAACCTACATGCACTCTGACAGGTATACCCTGTGTATATGCGTATTCAGCAGTTATTAAAGCTCCGCTGTTTTCTCCTGCTTCAACCACAAACACACATTGTGAAAGTGCGCTTATTAGTCTGTTTCTCACAGGAAAGTTATACTTTTCTGGACTTTCGTTAGGTAAAAACTCAGACAGGAAGGCACCTGATTTAAGTATGGTGTCCCTTAGGTAAGGTGGTATGAATTTTATCCCCATTCCTAAGATACATACAGTGTATCCACCATGTGATACGCAGGCGTAATGAGCGGTAAAATCTATGCCCCTTGCTCCTCCAGAAACTACGCCGTATCCTGCTTCTACTATGTTCTTTACTAGGTCTTTTGTAAACTCTATGCTGTATTGATGAGGCTTTCTTGTGCCTACAACTCCCATTAGTGGAGTGTTTTTGAGATGACCTAATACAAAAATCACCGGAGGTGGGTCTTCTATATCCAAGAGCTTCTTAGGGTAGTCTTTATCTTCCAAGGTTAAGGCTTTTACGTTTTCCTTTTCCAAAAGTTTTATGACTAACTCAGGCTTAAAGGATGAATTTCTCAGCTTTATATTTTGGGCTTTGGCTTTTCCTACAATCTCCTCCAGACTTGGAAGATCAGCCTCAAGTATAGCTTTGGCACTTTTGAAATGAACAAATAGCTTCTTTATACTTTTGTTACCAAGATCCTTTATGGACTTGAGCAAAAGCCACTCATAAAGAGACATAAGCTTCTTTATTTTAAGGCATTTTTAAAGCTTTTTTGAGCAAGCTTACTTCGTTGGGTTGTAGGTAACGCCACTTGCCTGGAGGTAATTTACCAAGTTTTATTGGACCAATAGCTGTTCTTTTTAGTCTTAAGACCTTGTGACCAAAGTGGGATAGATATCTTTTGACTATGTGTTTTCTTCCTTCGTGAAAGATAATCTCAAGAAGAGTTTTTCCTTCTTCGTGTTTAATAACTCTGACACTCAAAGGTTTAGCAAAGCCGTCTTCTAAGTTAGCTCCTTTTTTCATATTAGTCACAGTGTCCACCGATACTTTACCTTCTACAAAAGCTTCGTATACTTTTGGGAGCTTATACCTTGGGTGCATAATCCTGTTGGCAAGTTCCCCATCGTTGGTAAGTATCAAAAGTCCTTGCGTGTTGTAATCGAGCCTGCCAACCGGAAAAACCCTTACAGGCAAGTCTTTTATGAGCTCCTGTATAGTTTTTTTCCCATCCTTTGGTTTTCCCAGCGTTGTTAGGTAACAGCACGGTTTATTTAGGACAATGTATACTGATTTTTGTGGTTTTATCTCCTTATCATCCACCTCAACCGTATCTTTGTTTGGGTCTATCTTCCATCCGAGTTCTTTAACTACGATGCCGTTTACTTTTACCCTTCCTTTGAGAATAAGCTCATCTGCATTCCTGCGTGACGTTACACCGCATATGGAGATGTATCTATTTAGCCTTATCATACTTTTACCAGTATCTTTCTTCTTTCCAGGGGTCACCTCTCATATTGTATCCTCTTGCTTCCCAAAAACCCGCTTTATCTTCCTTCATAAACTCAATACCAGTTACATACTTGGCACTTTTCCATGCGTAAAGTTGTGGAACTACAAGCCTTAGAGGGTAGCCGTGCCTTCTGGGAATTACCTGACCATTCATCTTATACGCTAGTATGCTATCCTCTGCGCAAAAATACTCCAAAGGTAGGTTGGTGGTATAACCTTCCAAGCAGTGCACCATAACAAACTTCGCTTCAGGTTTTGGCTTCACAAGCTTACATATCTCTATGGTTTGAACACCTTCCCACACAAGGTCTTTCACGCTCCACCTTGTAACGCAGTGAAAATCAGCTATCAATCTCACAGATGGCAGTTTGAGAAGCTCTTCGTATGTAAACTCCATAGGGTTTTCTACTTCTCCCCAAACTCTGAGTTTGTAGTTCTGAAGGTCTACCTCAGGTAGTTGATCCACTATATCGTAAGGAATAGGGGCACTTATCCATCTTTGACCAGGTGGAAGCCTATCTTCTCTAAGGTTTATTTTGCTTACAATCTCCTTCATAGTGTATATTCTTTATGCCTAAGTATGTTTTTTTCTCTGTCTATTATCAGTTTTTCCTCATGAAAGAAACTGTTACAAACCCAAACGTTTGTTTCTAAGTGTGAGGTTACTTCTGGAACTTTTATAAGTCCTCCGTATAATGCAATCCAAGGCACTAAGTGGTCAGAAAGATACCTATCTACAGTGGCTCCAGATTCTAAATCTTGAACTAATCTTTCTGC
>JBEPZA010000004.1:0-20172 GCA_041641075.1 Aquificaceae bacterium
TTTGGCTTTTTCACTCTCTATGCCTATCACTATCCTATCTGGCTCCAAGAAGTCTTTTATAGCGCTTCCTTCTCTCAGAAACTCTGGGTTCGATGCCACATCAAAGTCTATGTTACCTTTTAGGTATCTTTTGACGGTTCTTTTTATGAGTTTATGGGTGTTTACCGGCACGGTGGATTTTTCTATCAGTAGCTTGTATGAGTTCATAACTTTTGCGGTTTCTCTTGCAACTTCTTCCACTTGCGAAAGATCAGCGGAACCGTCAGGATTCTGAGGAGTGCCTACGCATATGAATATGACATCCGAAAAGTTAACGCCTTCGCTCAAATTGGTTGTGAAGCTTATTCTGCCTTTTTCTATATTTTCCCTTAAAAGCTCTTCCAGACCTGGTTCGTATATGGGAGCTTTGCCTTTTCTTAACATCTGCACTTTTTCTTCAATTTTTTCTACCAAGGTTACGTGATTGCCAAGATGGGCAAAACATACAGCGGTAGTTATGCCTACATATCCGCCACCTATTACTGTAATGTTCATGTTCTCCTCCGTCTTAGCTTTATTTAAGCAATGTCCAAATCTATTCGTCCCCTTTCTTCGTCAACTTTTACTATTTTTACCTTTACCACATCCCCTAGTCTGTAAATTTTCCCTGTTCTTATGCCTACAATTCTGTGAAAAGATTCATCGTATATGTAGTCATCATCTTTCAAAAGTGTTATACTCACCAGCCCTTCAACTAAGTATTCTTTTATCTCCACAAAAAAGCCATAAGGCATAACTCCGGTTATTATACCTTCAAAATCTTCGCCTATGAAGGATTTCATAAACCGAACCTTCAACAGATCTATCGCTTCTCTTTCTACCTCTTCCGCCAAGCGCTCTTGTTTAGAGAGATGTTGACCAGCCATATCCAAGTAAGACAATACTTTATCGTAGTTTATTTCTTCATCTTTTAGGGCTTTCTTTAGTAGTCTGTGAACTATTATGTCTGGATATCGTCTTATTGGTGAAGTGAAGTGTGTGTAATGCTCGGAAGCTAAGCCAAAATGTCCCAAATTGTGAGGTGAATACATAGCTCTCTTCATGGTTCTCAGAGTCAAAAACCTAACCAAATTTTCTTCTTCTCTACCTTCAAAGTCCTCTATTATCCTCTGAAAGAACCTGGGTTCTAAGGAGACGTTTCTAAGTTTGTATCCCAGTCCTGATAGTATTTCCACGAGTTTTTCTACTCTTTCCATGTCCGGCGGTTCATGCACTCTGTAGATGCAAGGGTAGCCTTTGCTTTCCAAAAACATGGCAACTGTTTCGTTGGCATGAACCATAAACTGTTCGATTATTTTGTGAGCTATGTGCCTTTCGTAAGGTTTTACAGCTACGGGCTCTCCGTATTCATCAATCACCAGCTCTGTTTCTGGCAAGTCAAAGTCTATACTCCCCATATCCCATCGTCTTCTGGACAAAATCCGATATAGGTCTTCCATATGTCTCAAAGCTTCTACAAGATGAGGATACTTTCTTTCTAAAGCAGGGTCACCAATTATGAGATTTAAAGCTTCGTCATAGGTGAGTCTTGCCTTGCTCCTTATGATGCTTTCGTATATCTTATAGTCTAAGAGATTGCCTTTTTGGTCGAAAAGCATCTCACACGTGAAGGTTAATCTATCTTCGCCTGGTTTTAAGCTACACAGGTCTGCGGAAAGCTTTTCTGGTAACATATGAATAGCTCTATCTGGAAGGTAGAAAGTGAATCCTCTTTTAAAGGCTTCTTGGTCTATTTTGCTTCCTTCTTTTACAAAATAAGAAACATCAGCTATGTGAACCCAAAGCTTGTAGCTACCGTCACTGAGTTTCTCTATTGCTACTGCATCATCAAAATCTCTCGCTTTTTCTGGGTCTATGGTAAAGCACAGTTGATGTCTGAGATCTTGTCTTTTTTTTGCCTCTTGCTCCAAGTCAAGCTCTATGGATTCCAATTCGTCAAGTGCTTCCTTTGGATACTCGGTAGGCAGATTGTATTTGTATATCAAGACATCTATAGTCATCAGCTTCTCCTGAGGATGCCCTAAGACCTTCTTGAGAGAACCATGCGCAGGGGATTTTCTTGTGGGGTATTTATCTATCTTGATAACCGCTAAGGTGCCACTTTTTAGTTTTTCACACACAGATGGATCTAGGACTATCCTTTGGTGTGAATTTTCATCAATAGGAACTCCATAGCATTTTTTGTTCTTTTGTATCCTGCAGACGATTTCTTTCTTGTTTCTCTCTAATATTCTCAATACTCTTATTTCCTTCTTGCCGTTGTATTCTACTACTTTCGCCTCTATTTTATCTTGAGAAAATAATCTCATCATCTCAAAAGGCGGTATGTATATGTCTTTTTCAGATTCGCCTATTTGTAAAAAACCAAAGCCTGCAGGATACGCTAAGACTGAACCCACTACGGTTTCCCTTTTTTCCATGATATACTTTCCTTTTTCCACCTTAAGTATTCCTTCTTTTTTGAGTTTTTTCAGAGTTTTTTTTAGCTGTTTCCTTTCGGACTTGTCTAAGTTTAGCTTGCTATATATCTGATTGAAGCTAAGACCCAATTGTGTATTCTTTAAAAGATGGAGGATTTTTGACTCTATATTTTGCGTTGGTGTCTCTTCGATGTCCTCTTTCATAAATTTTAATTATAATTTTTTTGCGCTGTGAATAAAAACACATCCATCAAATAGCAATACAAAAGAAAACAAACAGAAAAACTACGCCCAATGGCTAAGAATGAAAATTAAGTTATTTCAGCCTACAAAGTAGTAAACTACGGAAGTTAGAACTGTGTTGATTATAGCTATGGGTAGCATGATTTTCCATGCTATTTCCGTTATATCCTTCGCTTGGAATCTTGGTAGTGTCCAGTGTAGCCAAAGAACAAAGAACACTAAGGCGAACATCTTAAAAACAAACCAAAAGTATGGAGACAGGGGACCAAGTATGTTGGGACCAGACCAACCACCAAAGAACAGAACCACTGCTATTGCAGAAAGAGCCATTACGTTTAGATACCACTCAGCAAGAGGAAACACACCAAAGCGCATTCCACCATACTCTACGTTGTATCCAGTTACAAGCTCAGCTTCCGCTTCTTGGATGTCAAAGGGCACCCTTCCTGACTCAGCTAACATACAAAAAAGAAAAAGTATAAAAGCTACAGGCTGAAGCACTATGTTCCACACGCCTCTTTGTATTTGGGCTTCTACTATGCCTGTTGTGCTCATAGTTCCAGAAAGGAGAATCACACCAAGGACAGAAAAACCAAGCACTACTTCATAAGCTATAATGACAGCTGCCTTTCTTAATGACCCAATGAAGGCGTATTTGGAGTTGGATGCCCAGCCTGAAAATATAGTTCCATAAACAGCTAAAGATCCCATTGCAAACACAAAAAGCAAGGCTATGTTTACATCTGCAATGATAGGTTTTATTTCTTTTCCAAAGAGTTCAAAAGAAGGACCAAAGGGAATTACTGCAAACAGTAGTATAGCTGGGGTAAGTGCCAAAATTACAGCAAGATAATAAACTACTTTGTCTGCATTTTTTGGAATCACAGATTCTTTTGTGAGGAGTTTTATACCATCTGCTAAAGGTTGCAACAGACCGAAAGGTCCAACCAGTTTGGGACCTAATCTTGCCTGAATACGACCTGCAAGCTTTCTCTCGAACCATGTAAGATAAGCACCCAAACCCAAGAAGATGCCTAAGGTGATAATCACTTTTACGGCAGTGATAAAAATGTCCAAAAGCATCTGTGCCTCCTACCTGTCTGTTTCTCCAACTACTGGATCTAAGCTTCCAAGCAATGCGATAGCGTCCGCTATGGTTCTCCCCTCTATGAGTTTGGGAAATATGGAAAGGTTGTAGAGAGCTCCGGATCTGATTCGCAACCGGTGAGGTTTTGAGCCACCTGTTGAGTATATATAAAAACCTAGTTCGCCTCTTGGGTTCTCGCCACTTGCATACACTTCACCAGGTGGAGCGTTTTCTCCATGCACCACGATGCGAAAGTTTTTAACCATATCCTCAAGGTCGTTGAACACGTCCTCTTTTGGAGCCATAACAGCTGGGTGGTTTTTGTTTATGTAGGGGGCTGATTTGGGCAATTTTTCTAATTTGGCAACACACTGCTCTATTATCCTGATGCTTTGCACCATCTCTTCCATTCTCACCAAGTATCTGTCATAAACATCGCCCACTTCGCCCACTGGAATATCAAAATCCACCTCATCGTATGCTGCGTAGGGTTCCAGCTTTCTTATGTCGTAAGGCACACCAGATGCACGAGCTACCGGACCTGTAAGTCCGTAGTTGAAAACATCCTCTCTGGAAATTATTCCAACTTCTTTGGTTCTTCTTAGCCATATTCTGTTTCTTGTAAGTAACTGATGATACTCTTTTAACCTATTTGGGAAGTCTTTTATAAAAGCTTTCACTACGTCCAAAGTGCCTTCAGCTAAATCGTAGTGTAAACCGCCTATACGTAAGAATGCTGTGGTTAGCCTAAAACCCGCATTTCCTTCTATTATGTCCATTATCTTTTCTCTTTCTCTAAAGGCGTATAAGAATACAGTAAGCGCTCCCAAGTCTAGTGCGCCTGTGCCAAGCCAAAGTAGGTGAGAGTTTATCCTCTGTAGTTCTGCAAACATGGTTCTTACGTATCTGGCTTTTTCTGGCACGTCCACATCCAAGAGCTTCTCTACTGCCGTGACGTAAGCTAATTCGTTGCATATGGCGGATATGTAGTCCATCCTATCTGTGTATGGTAAAAACTGGAAGTAGTAGACATTTTCGGCGATTTTCTCCATTCCTCTGTGAAGCTGACCAAGTATGACATCGCTTTGGACAACCTTTTCTCCATCTAAGTCAAAAAGAAACCAAATGGTTCCATGAGTTCCAGGATGCAACGGTCCCCAGTTGAGAACAAGTTGCGCTTTCTTCTTAAGCCTTGACTTTTCTGTCCTCTCTAGGTCTTCTAAGGTAGCTACCTTTGTATGGAGTATCTCATAGTCATGACTTGGAGGTGTAGTTCTTCCAGACATTACCTCTGTCAGAGACGGGAGCTCTACCTCAGGAAAGCCACCTAAGGGGAAGTCTTTCCTCAGTGGGTGGTAGGGGTAACCTTCCCACATGAACATTCTTCTTAGGTTTTCGTGTCCTTCGTATTCCACGCCAAACATGTCGTAACTTTCTCTTTCTGCCCACTTACTGCATTCCCAGAGCTTTATCAAACTAGGGAGTTTGTTGTCTTTTGCCCAAGATTTAATTATGACCCTTTCGTTTGTATCTGGATTGTAAAGTATGTATACAGCTTGGAATCTTTCCTTTGATTGAGGAAAGTCTATGCATGTATGGTCAATAAAGTGTTTGAATCCTTCTTTTGTCTTCAGATATTCCAAAAAGGAAACGATTTCAGAGTTGGGAATTTCAAAGCTTACGCTTTTGGGAGTTTGGTTCACCTTTGCTTGCTTAAAAACGCTTAGAACCCTCTCTATACTCGCTTTGTTTATCCAAGGCATAATATACCTCTTACACGGTTACTTCTTGGGGGATTAAGCCTTGTCTTTTTATTTCTCTGTTGAACTCTTCAAAAACCTTATCGTATTTACGAACTCCTTGTTCCTTTATTTTCTTTTGAAGCTGAAGTATGCCGTATATCAAACCTTGCGGGTGTGGGGGACAACCTGGAATGTAAACATCAACCGGAATTATTCTATCCATACCTTGTAGTGTTGCATAGGTTGGGAATGGACCGCCTGCGGATGCACAACCACCCATTGTTATACACCATTTGGGGTCTGGCATCTGTTCCCATATGAGTTTTAGCATAGGAGCTACCTTGTTTACGACTGTGCCCGCTACGATTAGGACATCGGCTTGTCTTGGGGAAGCTCTAAAGATAACACCTAACCTATCCAAATCAAAGCGTGATGCAGCTGTATGCATCATTTCTATGGCACAGCACGCAAGTCCTATGGTAACTGGCCATAGAGCGTTCCTTCTTCCCCATCTCAAAAGTTCATCTACGGTAGTTGTAACAAAACCGTTGGAATTTATGGCAGCCATGGGTAAAACCTCCGACTAATAGTATACATTACTAAATATCAAAAATATCTGAGATAAGTCAAGTTTGCCACTTGAGAGCTCCCTTTCTCCATGCATACGCAAAACCCAAAAAAAGTATAACTATAAAAGCTATAGCTTCTATCAATCCGTAAATGCCTATATCTTTGAACACTACAGCCCATGGAAATAGGTAAGCCACCTCTATATCAAAGAGTATCAAAAGAAGCCCAAGTAGGTAGTATCCCTGCTTGAAGGTGGATCTGGCTTCAGGATCGTATACTGGAACACCGCACTCGTAAGGGTATCCCTCCATTTTCTCTCTCGTTTTGGGTCCAAGTATATCGTTTAGGATAGAAAAAGCACCTGCCACCGCAAGAGCTAACACAAACAAAATTAAGATGCCTACGTATTCCATATGGTCCTCCTACGCTACTGCGTGTTTCTCTTGAATAAACTCTTTCCATATGCTCGGCATTTTTTCTAGCTCCTGCAAAGCTATCTTTGTAACTTCTTCTTGAATGCCTTTTATGTCTTTTGTAGTTCTTACTTTCACATCACACACTTGGGGCTCATTAATTGGTTTTCCTATTTGTGAGACTAAGTAACAGTATGCTTCTTCAATTTCTTGAATTTCCTCAACTACCCTCTTCGAGATTATGTTCGCCACTGTGTTATAAATTTTGCCTATGTGCGAGACGGGGTTCTTCCCTGCTGCAGCTTCTAAGCTCATGGGTCTGTAAGGCGTTATAAGTCCATTTACTCTGTTTCCTCTACCTACCTGACCGTCGTCTCCTTGTTCTGCAGATGTTCCAGTAACTGTGATGTATACTTCTCCATGCTTACTGTCCGCTGTGTTTATGTTTATTTCTACATCTCTACCAATTAAGTTCTGTATATGTTCCTTAACTTTTTGGGTGATTAATTCCTTCTTGCTAAAGTAGTCATCCTTATCGTTTATGTATTTATCCACGAACGCTAAAGCGATAGTTAACCTTATCTTATCTTTGATTCTAACTCCCATAACCTTTATATCTTCCCCTATCTCTGGGTGTAAGGTTTTCATCTGAGGAGAGTTTAAAAATCTTTCCGCCTCGTATACAGCTTTTTCTAAACTATCGAAAGGATAAAAACCAACACCAAAAGAGGTATCATTGGCTAAAGGAACTTCACCATGTTTTTGAAATCTTTTGAATAGGTCCACAAGATCCCTACTTCCCGGTCTAACATTTACATTCAGTTTGATATGCTTTTCAAAGTCCAAGTTTCTTAGGTTTTTGCTTATCCATTCCCTGACAGTTTTTTCAGCAATTTCCCAAGGGTTTACTTGCTCCGAGCCGTCCCCTAATATAGCTCTACCTACCAGATGTATTTCTATGGGGTCTTTTATGTATCCTCCACCGAACTTAGGTTCTGCCACACCACCTACCAACAAAGCCTTATCCACGTTGTGATGCATAATTGCTCCAAACTTTTCTATATACCATTTGGATAGATTTATAGATAGCTTTTCTGAAAGCAAGTCACATATGGTATCTGGATGCCCAATCCCCTTTCTTTCTACAATTTCCACATCTTGCTTGTAGACAGGTTCAAACGTCATAGATGTGACAGCTATACTCGTCAATTTATTACCTCCATTCACAAGTTTTGTAGATGAGAAAATTATATTAGATTTTGGCTTTTGTGTTTGGTAATTTGTATGGAGCGGAGGGGATTTGAACCCCCGACCTCCTACACGCCAAGCAGGCGCTCTCCCGCTGAGCTACCGCCCCTCGATGTATTAATATTATAATATAAAACCAAAGGAGGGTAACTATGGGAAAAGAGCTTAAGTTCAACATGAATGGTGTAGAAGTTTCCGGATACTTTGCAGAACCGGAAGCTTTAACTAAGGGGCCTGTGGTTATTGTCATTCACGAATGGTGGGGTCTTGTGCCACACATAAAGGACGTTTGTGACAGATACGCCAAGGAAGGCTTTTTTGCCTTCGGAATAGACTTATATAAAGGCAAAACAGCGGATAACCCCAACGATGCATCAGCTCTGATGCAGGACCTTTTCCAAAATAGATTGGATGAAACAAAGGCTATGATGAAAGCTACTTTGGACTACTTTAAAGCAAACGACATAGGATTTAATCCCCGAGTTCAGGATTACAGAATAGGTTTGACGGGCTTTTGTTGTGGTGGAACATGCACTTGGTATTTTGGAGCGGAGTATAATCAGGATTTCCACACCTTAGTTCCTTACTATGGACTGTATAAGATTGTCCCAATTGATTTTTCCAACATAAAAGCGCCTGTTTTGGCTATACACGCAGGAAAGGATAGCTTTATCCCGCTTTCTGAGGTGATGGAAGCTATTGAGGAATGCAACAAAAACAATGTTAACGCGCAGTTTTTAATATATGCCGGTGTTGATCATGCTTTCTTCAATGATACAAGACCTGAGGTGTATCACGAGCATTTTGCTAAAGATGTTTGGAACAAAACCATAGAGTTCTTTAAAGCCCATCTATTATGAAGTTCAAAGACCATATATTACTAGCTTTACTTTCCCTTCTTTTGGCTCTTTCTTTATCCATTGTTGCCTTTAAGTATGGAGAAGGTGTAGGAGCTATATGGATTCTTATAGCTAGTTTATGCATTTACATTATCGGTTACAGATACTATAGCTACTTCATAGCTTACAAAGTTTTTAGAGTTAACGATGAAAATCTTACTCCTGCTCACAGATACACAAATAACCTGGACTTCATACCAACAAATAAATGGGTTCTTTTTGGACATCACTTTGCTTCTATCTCTGGTGCAGGACCGCTTGTAGGACCCGTTTTGGCAGCTCAGATGGGTTATTTACCGGGACTTTTGTGGATACTGATAGGTGTAGTATTGGCAGGTGCGGTTCAAGATATGGTAATACTGGCTATATCTATGAGGAAGGGAGGGAAAAGTCTTGGTCAGATAGCAAAAGAAGAACTTGGTCGCTTTGGTGGTTTTATAGTCCTTTTGGTAATTTACTCCATCCTTATGATACTGCTCGCTGTTTTGGCACTGGTTGTTGTGAAAACCTTGGCTCAAAGTCCTTGGGCAACCTTTTCCGTATTCATGACCATTCCTATAGCTATGCTTATGGGCATCTACATGTGGCACGTAAGACCCGGTGCTGTTCTTCACTCTTTTTTGTTTGGAAGCATAGCTTTACTGATAACCCTATATTTAGGTAGAACAGTAGCCAACCATCCCACTCTTGGGCATCTTTTTACTTTGAGCGAAACTCAGCTTGCCATCTCCTTGATTGTTTACGGCTTTTTTGCATCCGTCTTGCCCGTGTGGCTACTTTTGGCTCCCAGAGATTACTTAAGCACTTTCCTAAAGCTCGGTACAGTAATTCTTATAGCCATAGCTGTAGCGATTGCTAATCCAGAAATAAAAATGCCACCCCTTACTCAATTTGCCTTTAGCGGAATGGGACCAGTTTGGAAAGGCGACCTCTTTCCTTTCCTCTTTATCACCATAGCCTGTGGTGCTATCTCTGGTTTCCATGCACTAATATCCTCTGGCACGACTCCAAAGCTTATAGACAAAGAAAGTCACATAAGGTTTGTGGGCTACGGTGGGATGTTAGGTGAATCCTTTGTGGCTGTTATTGCCCTAATCGCTGCTATTTCTATGGAACCTGGTCTCTACTTTGCGATAAACAGTCCAGCTAGCGAGATAGGTAAGACTGCAGTAGAAGCCGCACAAAAGATAACCTCTTGGGGATTTCCTATAAGTGCACAATACATAGAAAATATCAGTCAGCTCATAGAAGAGAAAACAATCCTTTCCAGAACAGGTGGCGCTGCATCTTTGGCGATTGGCATAGCTCTCATATTAGCGCAAGTTACAGGAACAGCGTTGATCGCTTTCTGGTATCACTTTGCCGTTCTCTTTGAAGCCGTGTTTATACTCACCACAATAGATACAGGGACACGTGTAGGAAGGTATATATTGCAAGACATTTTAGGTTACTTTTCCAAAAAACTTGCCAATTACGCTGATATTCGACTAAATATAATTACGAGTTTAATTGTTGTTCTTAGTTGGGGATACTTCCTATATGCAGGCGTAGTTGACCCTTACGGAGGGATTAAAACCCTTTGGCCCCTTTTTGGTATTTCTAACCAACTACTTGCTACTTCGGCTTTGGTAATAGCAACAGTATATCTGATAAGAAAAAACAAAAAATATGCCTTTGTGACGGGAATACCAGCTACACTTCTCGCAATAAACACAATAACAGCAGCTTTAGAAAAAGTTTTTCATCCTGACAAAGCGGTAGGCTTTCTCTCTCATGCCCAATGGTTAAAACATAGGCTAATTACAGGAAGCCTACCAGAAGCTATAAAAACCCCAGAGATAGCTCAAAAGGTCATATTAGGTAATTACATAAATGCAACCTTAGCGTTAATCTATGTTTCATTGGTTGTTCTTGTAATTCTAATAGGCATTTATAGGAGTGTAAAGCATGAAAAAGATTCTAATATTTCTTGAGGATCTTGTGGAAGATGTGGAGTTTATTTATCCATATTTAAGGTTCAAAGAAGAGGGCTATCAAGTTATATCCTGTGCTTCCCAAATGAGAGATTATAAAGGCAAAAAAGGCATGACCTTTAGACCCGATACTACGCTAAAAGATATTGAAAAGCAGGAATTTGATTGTGTATTTATACCGGGTGGTTATGCACCAGACAGACTCAGAAGAGATCCAACGGTTTTAAACATCGTGAAGAAGCATTTCGAAAAAGGAAAGCTTGTGTGTGCAGTGTGTCATGGTCCATGGGTTTTAATTTCGGCAAAGATTTTAAAGGATAAAAAAGTAACAGCTTTCTATGCTATAAAAGATGATGTTCAGAATGCCGGTGCCATTTACACTGGCAACCCTGTAGAAGTGGATGAAAACATAATTACCGCCACGGATCCTAACTCCATGCTCGATATGATAAAGGAAGTCCTAAGAAGGCTAAACCAAAAGTAAGGAAACATATTAATTGATTTACAAATCTTTTGTGTTATAATATATAGTTACCAGGACGCGGGGTGGAGCAGCTTGGTAGCTCGTCGGGCTCATAACCCGAAGGTCGCGGGTTCAAATCCCGCCCCCGCAACCAACTTGCAAAAGCTTATAATTAAACCTATGGGGAAAATTGGAATTCTTTTAGCGGATGGATTTGAAGAGATAGAGGCTGTAGCGGTAATAGATATCCTCAGAAGGGCTAATTTAGATGTCCTAATTGTGGGTCTCTCAAAAGAGCCTGTAAGTAGTGCAAGGAACGTAAAAATAGTTCCAGATGTATCTATAGACGATGTAGATCCTAGCACTTTGGACTTGGTAGTTTTGCCTGGTGGGTTAGGTGGTGTGGAGAACCTAAAAAAAGACCCGCGAGTAGAGAGATTAATAAAAGGGGTAGCGGAAAAGGGCAAATTCATAGGTGCTATATGTGCAGCGCCAACAGCATTGGCTAAGTTTGGCATCTTGGAAGGCAAAAAAGCAACCGTTTACCCTTCCCTTAAGGATGATATAAAAAACGCCATTTACGTGGATAATCGTGTAGTCGAGGACAGTAATATAATAACCAGTCAAGGTCCGGGAACCGCTTTTGACTTTGGCCTTAAATTGGTTGAGAAGCTCCTTGGGAGGGAAAAAGCCAAGGAAGTAGCGGAAAAAATGCTTATCAATTACTAAAATGCTTCAGATCAGGGTCAAACCTGGAGTTGAGGAAAAAATAGGTGGCTTTTATCAATGGATATACAAATCTGAAATAGCTAGCTACAGCAGAAAGCCAAAGAAAGGGGAACACGTAGTAGTAAGAGATAACGATGGGCACTTCTTAGGTTATGGCTACATAAACCCAGAATCTAACATATCCGTAAGAATGCTATCCTTTGATAAAGGGGAAAAGTTAACTCGGGAACTTATCCGAAAAAGAATTTACCAAGCCTTTGATTACAGAAAGAAGCTCTATATACCAAGCAACGCCTATAGACTAATTCACTCGGAAGGTGACCTTTTACCTGGTCTTATAGTCGATGTATACGATAGATACGTAGTAGTTGAATTTACAACTTATGGTATGTATTTGATTAGAGATTGGGTGTTTGATGCTCTTATAGAGGTATTAAAACCCATAGGGATTTATCAAAAATGTAATGAATACGTGCAAAAATTGGAGGGATTTGATTGTACAGAAGTTTGTGTGTATGGATACGTTTCAAAGGAGGTTATAATATACGAACACGATTTGAAGTTCTTTGTGAACATACAAGAAGGTCAAAAAACGGGATTCTACCTGGATCAAAGAAAGGCAAGGCAAATTATAAGAGGTTTTGTTGACCACGGTGATAGGTGTTTGGATGTGTTTTGCCACACGGGGGGATTTGCTTTGAGCATGAGAAAAAAGGGTGCAAAAGATGTTATAGCAGTAGATGTGTCTAGCTCAGCTCTCGATACTGCAAAAAAAAATGAGGAACTAAATGGTCTATCGGGTATCAAATGGGTAAATGAAGATGCCTTTGACTTCCTAAAAAGGATGCAAAAGGAAGGGGAAAAATTTGACGTTGTAGTTATAGATCCACCATCCTTTGCAAAAAATAAATCCGCTGTAGAATCCGCGATGAGAGGTTATAAAGATTTATGTCTAAGAGGGTTGCATGTTACAAAGCCAGGAGGGTACATGGTTATATTTTCGTGTTCTTTCCATATAACATTAGAACACCTCATAAAAGCTGTCACTTCTGCAGCGAAGGATGCTAAAAAGCAAGTAAGAATTGTTGGAGTGAGTTTTCAGGACTTAGATCATCCGTGGGTTTTACAAATGCCAAATACCCTATATCTCAAAGGGCTTTACCTAGAGGTAATCTCATGAATATTTGGCAAGCGGTTGTGCTAGGTATAGTAGAAGGTCTTACAGAGTTTCTACCCGTTTCATCTACGGGACACCTTATACTTACAGCCCATCTTTTGGGTATTCCTCATGATAGTTTTACCAAAAGCTTCGAGATATCCATACAGTTTGGATCCATATTAGCCGTGGTTTTTCTCTACTGGAATAAGTTTTTAAGGGATGTGGACACATGGAAAAAAATAATAGCAGCTTTTATACCTACAGGTGTAATTGGTTTTTTACTCTATAAATTTATTAAGAATCATCTGATAGGAAATGACAAGGTTGTAGTTGCTACTTTGACCATAGGTGGAGTAGTACTACTATTTGTTGACAGATTTTGTACGAAATATTGCTATATAGGGGACATAAGAAATTTAGGTGTTAGAAGAGCTTTTATAATTGGTGTTTTTCAGGCGTTTGCTATGATTCCCGGTGTTTCAAGATCCGCTGCTACTATAATTGGTGGCATGCTAGTAGGTCTAAAGAAGGAAAAGGCCGCCGAATTTTCTTTTCTTCTTGCGGTACCCACCATGCTAGTAGCTACACTTTATGACATTTCTAAGTCGTATGAAACTTTTACATTGGTGAATTGGCAGGTCTTGGCTTCTGGTTTTCTTGTTGCTTTTGTAACAGCTTTACTGACAGTTCGATTTTTTTTATACTTTGTAGCTAAGTTTTCTTTCCTACCTTTTGGTGTCTACAGAATAGTTATAGGTATCTTATACGCCTACTTTATGCTATGAAAGCTTATATAGCATATTATAGTATTGGAGCATTACAGAAATTCATGGAACTTTCGGGTGAGGTCTCAAGGCATCTCAAAAGACATTCTTTAGATTTATATAAAATCTTGTTTAGAACTTCTTCCTCTTCTTTCAAAAAAGGTGATAGTACGTACTCAACCACTTTACTTTTATCTTTAGGTCTTCCTATGCCAACCCTAAGCCTATAAAATTTATCGGTTTTTATCTCTTTTACGATGGATTCTATTCCATGGTGACCCCCGCTACTACCGTTGAATTTAAGCTTAACTCTTCCTAACGGAATGTCCAAGTCATCATGTATTACTATCATTTCTTCCGGTGCTATGTTGTAAGTTTCTATCAAATTTAGCACTGCCAATCCAGAGTTGTTCATATAAGTGTAGGGCTTGGCTATGAGCACCTCTTTATCTAAAGTGTTAAGTTTATACAAGTGGGACAGGCACTCCTCAGAATAGTCTCTTAACTTTAGATACCTGAGGAGTATGTCTAACACCATAAAACCTACGTTGTGCCTTGTGCTTTCGTACTTTTTACCTGGATTACCAAGTCCCACTATTAATCTTATCATTAAGTGGAGGTTTCTTCAGTTGGAGCGCTTTCAGCTTCTGGTTCTGACACTACAGCTATAACTTCTTCTGGGGAGTCCAATATAATGCATCCCTCAGGAGGTGTTACATCTCTTACGTGTAACACACTTCCTAATCCTAGAGAACTTACGTCCACTACTATCTTATCCGGTATATTTTCCACTGAGGCTCTTACAGTAAGAGTATGCAGAAGAATCTCAAAAGTACCACCTAAAGAAACGCCTTCTGGAGTCCCTACAAATTCTATAGGGACCTCTATCTCTATACTTTGCACCTGAGATATATCGTAAAGGTCCACGTGTATAGGATTGTCTCCAAGCCAACCCGTCTCTATATCCTTTATTAAGCATATTCTCTTTTGGCCGTCTATTTCCACCTCCAAGAGAAAAGTTTCTCCATGTGGAAGAGCTAGCAGATCCTTGAGGGAGATGAAAGCGTGCGTGTTTTCTACTCCTTTACCGTAAATCTCAACAGGCACGTAACCTTGCCTACGTGCTTGCTTTAGTTGACTTTTCTTTCCTAAAGTCCTTTTTTTAAGACTAACAGCTATCCTTCTCATATTCCAAAACCCACCTCTTTTCTAAACTACTCATAGGTAGTTTAGGTTGGGGTATTTATATACCGCCTATTGAATTGCCCCTGTCCCCAACTGGCGGTTTTGGGGCAAATTTTAAATTTATATAAATAGAGAGCTTACTGAATAACCTTCGTGTATTCTCCTAATGGCTTCTCCTATCAGTGGAGCTACGGATAGAACCTTTAGTTTGTTCAGGTTTGCACCTTTGTTCCCTATTGGTATGGTATTCGTTATTATAACTTCGCTTATAGGGGAGTTTTTTAACCTGTCTATTGCGTTACCCGATAGTAACCCATGTGTAGCTACTATGATAACTTCTTTAGCGCCCTTGGACATAAGAAGGTTTGATGCAGCAACCACCGTGCCCGCTGTATCTATTATATCGTCTACGATAATAGCTTTCTTCCTTTCTACGTTGCCTATAATGTCAAAAACTTCTGCGACATTAGGCTCAGGTCTTCTCTTGTATATTATCGCTATACCGCAGCCAATCTTATTTGCTAAAAGTCTGGCTCTTTCTACGCCACCTGCGTCAGGAGAGACTATTACCGTGTTTTCATCCACTTTATCCTTTATGTAATCGTAAATAACATTGAGTGCTAGGAGGTTATCTACAGGTATATTGAAAAAACCCTGTATTTGTGGAGAGTGTAGCTCTATGACCACCACTCTTTGTGCACCAGCTGTAGTTATTAAATCTGCTAACAGTCTAGCACTTATAGGCACACGTGGTTTGTCCTTTCTGTCTTGTCTAGCGTAAGCATAGTACGGTATAACAGCAGTGATTCTTCCTGCTGAAGCTCTTTTAAGAGCGTCTAGAATTAGCAAAAGTTCCATTATATTTTCGTTCACGGGAGGCGACAGAGACTGTATTAAATATACATCTTCTCCCCTCATAGACTCATTTATCTGAATTCTCACCTCACCATCGCTAAACCTACCTACTAATGCATCCGAAAGGGGTATCCCTAGATAATTCGCTACTTCCTTAGCAAGCTGAGGATTACTACTGCCTGTTATGATTTTGATAGATCCTATCATTTCACTCTCCTAACTTATTTTGGCTGGGGTGCCTGGATTCGAACCAGGAACCCCCGGATCCAAAGTCCGGTGCTCTGCCAGTTGAGCTACACCCCATGCCAACTTTTCACTTTGTACAGCGACCAGCCGCGCAATTTGGTAGCCCTTTCGACTTCTTCTGAAACTCCGCCTATCACATAAACGCAGGATCCAGACCCGCTAACTAACGGCCTGTAGCCCATATCAATTAGGAATCTAACCACTTCTCCTACTTGCGGAAACACTTTTGCACTTATATCACCCAGTTTATTTTCCAGCACTTCAAATTGGCGCCTAAATATACAATATATAATTTTATCAATATCTATATTTTTTGTCAATTCTTCCTCGCTCACCATAGAATAAACCTGCTTGCTCGAAGCTAAAAATGATGGGCATAGTATAGTGAATTCCAAATCTATGTTATCTATAGGTCTAATAACATCCCCTCTATTGGTGCCGATAGCGGTACCGCCATATAAAAAGAATGGAGCATCCGAGGATACACTCTTGGCTATATCCACAAGATCTTCAAAGGTTAAGGGATTACCCAACAAATTGTTTACAGCCTTTAGGACGGTAGCTACATTGGAAGACCCGCCGCCCAGTCCCCCGCCTACCGGGATTTTCTTATTTATGTAAATGCTAAAATACACGTCTTCTCCTAATTTCCTTTCTAGGAGGTTCAAAGCTTTATATACCAGATTCTCTTCTTGAGGTATTAGGTTGCTCGTTTCTACCCTTTTGGGACCTTCCTTTATGGTTATCTCGTCGCAAAGGTTTACGGTGTGAAATACGGTGAGAATTTCGTGATATCCATCAGGTCTTTTGCCAAGAAGCCACAATCCTAGGTTAAGTTTTGCTGGTGATAGAAGTGTAATACTGAAAGACATTAATATAGTCTACTTAGCATCTGATTGGATTTTTGACGTATCTCTCTATTTCCGTTACTACACATTTGTCTACGAGCGCTCTAGCCTTTGCTGTAGATCCATATTCCTTCCTTAGCTCTTGCCTGTATAGGTCGAAGAACTTATCAAACTGGTCTACACCGAGAATTCCTGTAGCGTAAAACTTATTTCCTTCTTGAGTTATAACAACCGCAGCTAGGGGGAACTCAGAAGGCCCGTCCACCGGTTTGGCACCTTGTGTAGGGTCGTATATAGCTAAGTGAGCGCAACATTGAATCACACCGGCTTTTTTCGTAGTTTCTGAAGGTTGCCCCTGAGGATAGTAATTTATAAAGGCATAGTCCTTTGTTGGATAGCTCCATTGGTGAGCACATATAGCAGAGTAGGCAACTATGCTTTTATTCTTACCCACTCCGCCTGTCCACCTGTAGGATCTACCATCCTTTAGATTTATATCTACAGGCTTAACCTCTTTGTCTAGGTTTATCAGGAAGCAGGGTGTAGATGCATAAGGATAGAAGAAAATGTAACTCTTTTCTGGTGTTATGTCACTTTCCAGTAGAGGCGTTCCATCTTCTTTTACTAATAGAGCCTTATTGTAGCTTTTTAGCAAATTACCTTGAGAAGCCAAAGACCTCTGAAGTACACCTGGATCTAAACTTGCTACTAAACCTATTGTTGCACAAGCCTTTATAAAATCTCTTCTATCCATAATAAGACCTCCTTTTACCATAATAAATATAGGTCTCAATAATTATAAACGACTAGCCTAATCATCCTAGCATCAGCGCAATGGAGTTCATGACAGTGAAAAAGCCAAGTGCCAGGATTGTTTGCAATAAATTCAATGTCATAGGCTTCGCTGGGATGAATTGTAGATACGCTAGCGTTTATAATCCCTAAGCGAAACCTTTCATCTTTCCTTACCTTAATGGGATCTGTCGATGGGAAAGCAAAGCCACTTATAGTAAAGAAATCGTAGTTTCCAGAGTGTCCATTCACATTACCCTCAGACATAGTTTGCCAATCGTCCAGTATAGTTACATACTCTCTATCCGCCCTTTTGTGGTTACGTGGTTCTATAATGAATGCACCTGATAAACCCATATCCAGTTGTTCTTCTTGGTCCATCATATTACTGCCGTGGGCATGATAAAGACGAGTACCAGCAGGTTTAGTAACGAATTCGTAAATATAAACTTCTCCTGGTTGGATAGCCTTTTGGTTTGTTTCATGAACTCCATCTTGCTCAAATAGTACATCTACACTGTGCCAATGAATGGTTATCGCCTTTGGCAATTTTTTGGTAACCATGAGATGAACTTTGTCATTTCCCTTTACTCTAATCTCTAGTCCGGGAGTTTGACCATTGAAACCCCATACAAGAACATTCCTTCCTTTCATATATTCCCAGCGGATAACTTTAGCTATAAGATGAGCCTTCTTTACACCACCTTTTAAAACAGGTTTTAGATACTTTTGACGGTCAGCTATAGTTTTAATTGGTATTTCTGTCGAACGCGCGTTTTTTGTAGATATGTGATATTCGTGATGAATGCCAGATTGTATAAGGTTTAAGTACGAAAATGTAGTAAAGTATGAAAGTAGCACTACTAAGATTACAAAAAATACAAATCTTATGTGTTTCTTCCCGTGGATATACACATCTAATCCCTTCTGTTGAAAAGGGGCTATGGCAGCCCCTGAAAAATCAAGCAAACATGTCTCTGTATATAGCCCTTGCCCATTCGTATGTGGCATCTCCTAAAGCTTTGGACCTTTCGTTCGTAACTTTTGGTTTTGGATTAATCTTCTTTTCTTTATCGTTGTATTCGTATGTCACGCTTATAACTATCGCTTCTTGAGGTTCACCATTTACCATGGAGTAGCATACGTTTTCTGGGAGGGTAGGTTTGTAGTCCTTTCCAGCTATTCTGTTGGCTATTATTTTTGCTACTATCTTTCCCTGGGAATTTGCCATGTGTCCACTCTTTGGATAGGGCACTCCGCTAACTACATCACCAACCAAAAATACGTTTGGGTCTGTTTTTGCCTGGAAGGTTAACGGGTCCTGGTCTGCCCATCCAGTAGGTTTACCATCTTTGTCTTTAGCTATTAGATCTGCCATCCACACGAGGTCACCTGCTTGTTGCGGAGGATTCAAGTTTGCATCTGCAAATTTGAAGTCGCCAGCTGTTGTTTTTATTACTTTGTTAATTGGATCCACTTCTTTTATGCTCGCTTTGGGAACGTACTCGACTATTCCTAAAAATAACTCATCGTAAGCTTGTCTGAATCCAGGTCCCTTAGGTGCAATGTCTTCTTTAGGATCTAGGATTATCACTCTACCATCTACCTTGTTCTTTTTGAACACGTAGGCTATCATAGCGGCTCTTTCGTATGGAGCGGGCGGGCATCTGTAAGCTCCGGGTGGAACTGTGATTACAAAGTCTCCTTCTTCGAAATCCCATATTTTCCTCTTTAGCGCTATATGTTCAGAGCCAGGAATAAAAGCGGATGGGTAGTTCGTTTTTGAGTAGTTGATTAGGTCCTTGTTATCACCAAACCAAGCTGCATAGTTATACCTCACACCAGGCGCCAAAACGAGGTAGTTATACTCTATGTAACCAGATGGTGTGTATACCCTTTTCTTATCCCTCTCTATACCTAATATAGTCGTGTTAATGAATCTGTAACCGTATTTGGCAGCTGGTTGATTATAATCGTGCTGTATGAAATCCAAATTAACAAGTCCAGCTAACCATGGATTGCTTATTGGGCATGAGAAGAAATTAGGTCTCTTCTCAATCAGTACAACTTCTATATTAGGATTTTCTTTTTTTAGATACTTGGCTACAGTTAGTCCTGCCCATCCTCCTCCTGCAACTACAACTCTGTTACCTTTTGGTGAAGGTAACATCGCCTCTTTTTTAACTATGGTTTCTGCAGCAGCAAAGGCTAAGTTGGAAATAGATGCGACAGAAAGCGCAGCTAATCCAGTATTTTTTATAAGCTCTCTCCTTGTGATAGCCATTTTGTTACCTCCTATTCCAGGATTTCATACAAAATATAAATTAGCCACATTTATGAGCAAATTAATTTTTGCTTATGCTTACATAATGCTTGCTTATTTTAGTATATTCTCACAAACTAAATATGACTATTAGTAATATTTTCCCTTCCTTGAAGCTTATTGTATCTGATTGTGCCTAGAGGTAAATAAATTATTTTTTGTATTAGATAGTGT
>JBEPZA010000005.1:0-18863 GCA_041641075.1 Aquificaceae bacterium
CTCTTTCCATCTTGATCCTTCCACTTGCCTTGTGTCAAACGCCCTTCTACAAGAACCGTATATCCTTTAGATACATCAGACAGGAGTCTCTCGGCTAGTTTTCCATAAGCCCTAACATCAAAGTAGTGGGATTCTTCTCTTAAATCGTTACCAACCTTGTATCTCCTGTTGTATGCGATACTAAACTCAGCGGCTTGTGTGCCAGAAGGTAAGAACCTTCCTTGGGGGTCCTTAGTTAAGTTGCCTATAAGCACCACTTTGTTATACATATCATGCCCCTCCAACCTTGGTGTTTAACCATCTTATAATATCATCACTTATCTTGTAATAAAAGTCCAATTCGTTGGGTAGTTGGGGATTTTCTGAATTAATTTTTATTAGGACGTACCTACCATGGTTAAAGTTGCCTATTCTGTATGCAAGCTGCTTGGTTCCCCAGTCTTCTACCGAAACAACTTCACCATTCTTTTTTTCTATCTGTTCCTTTATCTCCCGGATTCTCTTTTGGACTTCTTCTTCCGTCATTGTTGGTTTAAAGACCACTACACTCTCATAACTTCTTCTGGTTTTGTAATACCTCTTTGCCATAATTTACCTCCTGGACTTATTTTAGGTCCCTGCAACACACAGGAACGAGGTTAAATTTTATATATTATAAATCACGTAGGAGGTTGACAATGGAATTTGTGTTCAATACGATAGAAGAGGCGCTCGAGGATATCGCAGAAGGAAAGATGGTCGTAGTGGTGGACGACCCCGATAGAGAAAACGAAGGCGATATAGTAATGGCTGCAGAGAAGGTTACTCCGGAAGCTATAAACTTCATGTCTAAATACGCCAGAGGGCTCATATGTTTATCTTTAACGCCAGAAAGGTGTGAACAGCTAGACCTACACCCGATGACGACCAGAAGCACGGATCCAAAAGGAACTTACTTCTGTGTTTCAATAGATGCTCATCCAAAGTACGGTACAACCACAGGCATTTCCGCTTTCGATAGAGCTATCACTATAAAACTAGCTGTTAGTCCCGATGCTAAGCCTTCAGATTTTATTAGACCTGGACATGTCTTTCCACTTAAGGCGAAAGCTGGTGGTGTCTTAGAAAGAGCTGGACACACGGAAGCCTCTGTAGATTTAGCAAGACTAGCAGGTCTTTATCCTGCTGGCGTTTTGTGTGAGATAATGAAAGAAGATGGCACTATGGCAAGGCTTCCAGATCTCTTTGAATTCGCAAAAAGGCACAATTTAAAGATAATCACTATAGCTGATCTGATAAAGTACAGGTTAAAAAAGGAAAGATTGGTGATCAGAGAGGCTACGGCAAACTTACCAACACGTTACGGCTTTTTCAAGATACACGCATACAGACACATTCTGACGAACGAAGAACAAGTGGCACTCACCATGGGCGAATGGAAAGAAAACGAACCCGTCCTCGTAAGGGTCCACTCTGAGTGTTTAACCGGAGATGTATTCAAGTCGATGCGTTGCGACTGTAGAAATCAACTAGAAACCGCTTTGGAAATAATAGCCAGAGAAGGGAAAGGTGTGCTTGTCTACATCATGGGACACGAAGGAAGAGGAATAGGGATAGTCAATAAGATAAAAGCTTACAGCTTGCAAGATCAGGGATACGACACGGTGGAGGCTAACGAAAAACTTGGGTACGCTGCAGACCTTAGAGATTACGGCATAGGAGTCCAAATACTTCTAGATTTAGGTGTCAAAAAGATGCGTTTGCTTACGAACAATCCAAGGAAGATTGTAGCTCTTGAGGGTTTTGGACTCGAGGTGGTAGAGAGAGTCCCACTAATAACGGACACGTGCGAACACAATCAGAGATACATACATACCAAGAAAACAAAACTTGGACACATGATTTAAGCTTCACTTAAAATTTTAGTGTGGTGCTCCTTGGCTTGTTGTTGCTTCTTGTTTCACTATCGTTTTCTGTGGAAGTTTTTTCGGATATTCTGGAACGTCTTCCAACTGGTGAGATTGTGGCAAAGGGTAACGTTGAAGGATTCTACAAAAATTACTACATAAAATCCGATACACTAAGGTACAATCCGGAAACAAAAGATGTGTATGCAGAAGGGAATGTATATATAAGGTCTTTGGACGGTAAGTTGGAGGTTGTTGCTAAGGAAGCATGGTTAAACTTAGATTCTGACCATGGGTACTTTATAGACGTTAACGGTAGATTTGAAAGATTCTATTTCCAGGCGGAAAAAGTAGATAAAGAAAAAGATACTTATATGGTGGACAAGGGTAACATAACCACTTGCCCGCCAGATAGGAAAGAGTTGAAACTGTGTTTTTCTAGAGCAAAAATCACCGATAAGTACGTCTTTTCGTATGATAATAACCTTAGATTCTTCCAAGTTCCTCTTGCTTACCTACCTGTATCCATCTACCCAATAGGAGAGAGGCGATCTGGTTTACTACCACCTCTGATAGGAACCAATTTCTACAACTCTTTTATTTACCAACAGTCCATATACTGGGCTATATCACAAGATAAAGATGCAACCATTACCCTAGACTACAGAACATCTCAAGCTAAAGGGTTAGGTTTAGAGTACAGGCAAGCTATAAGAAAATCCAACGACCTTAAACTGAACCTTTTCTTCTATAAAGAGCCAAAACCACCGGGTAGGTGGTGGGAAGGGAGGGACTTAACTACATTTAGAGAGAATCGTTATAGAATAAAGTTGGATGTTGACTTTGATAATCTAAAAGCAGGCATAGACACCATCAGTGATCCCTACTTTATGCAAGATGTCTACTTCAGAACTGAACAAAGAACAGTTCCTTATCTAACTTCCTATTTGAGCTATATAAAAGATTCAGATAAGTTTTTATTCACTTTCGATCTAAGCAAGTTTTACGATACCACCTCTCCTAACAATAAGCAGACACTGAATCGACTTCCCGAAATGAACCTCTACATTAAGGATACAAAAATACTTGGAAATCTTTATGCAAGTGCTCACCTTGGCTTTGCTAATTTTTACAGGCAAGAAGGCCTAAAGGCAAAAAGACTTTTGTTTTTTCCACAACTCCAATATCCCATACACTTAGGTAGTCTTACTCTTCTCTCTACTCTTACTTACGAAGGAATACGTTATTTTGACGTAGAAGAACATTACGAAAAAGGTGTATCTAGCTTTAGCTTTTCACAAAGCTTACCTATTTTTCTGCAAAGTACGTTCGGTGACTGGAAATTTTCACACCTTCTAGAAATTAACTATCGATATAGACCCAAAGGTTTCCAAAATCCGCGCTTTGACCCTATTGATGAGATAGACAGGCGTAGTATCCTAAATGCTTCTTACAGAGGCTACACAACATACAAAAATCTGCAAATCCTTAATTTCTTTGTGGAGGGTGGGATAGACTACGCCAATAAGGCTAAGTATCAAGGAAAAACCTTATCTGGAAGATTTCTACCCGTTAGGTTCATGCTCGGCTTTACTCCTATGCACACAGTAAGTTTTAGCACGGAGGGTTTATATGATCCTAACGACTCTAATCTCCTTTTTAGCTCAAGTTCGGCTTACGTAACATACAAAAACACTTCTCTGAATGTAGGATATGTGTTAGGTAGAAGTGTTGACAAGGAGACGGTAACGGATCAGTATAGTTACGGTATATCCACATCGTACAAGGACTTAAAGTTGGGATTTAGCGTAGTTCACGACAATAAAATTGACAAAGACCTCTACAGACAGGTAAACGCAGACTATAGAGGAGGATGCTGGAACTTGGGAGTTTTGTACAGGGACACTTACAACGGGCAATCAAAAAAGTATATCAAGGAGTTTTTTCTGGTTATAAACATATTCGACATACAAAGGTTTACACTACCGCTGAAGAGATAGTAAATTACTTTTGGTCTTTAGATATGGCTTCCAACACTTTTTTGTAACCTTCTAACAAATCCCCAATGTCAAATCTAAATCTATCTTTGTCAAGCTTTTCTCCTGTTTTTATATCCCAGAGTCTACAAGTATCTGGTGATATTTCATCTATTATTGCGATGTCTCCTGAGTCTAGTCTTCCAAACTCCAATTTAAAGTCCACGAGCAGTAGCCCATGCTCTTTAAAAAACTCCTTTAAAATTTCATTAGTTTTAAGGGCCATTTCTTTTACGGTTTCCACCTCTTTTGGAGCCATCAGGTTTAACAAAAGTATGTGTTCATAACAAATCAGAGGATCTCCAAGGTCGTCATTTTTGTAAAAGAACTCCACTAGTGGCTTTGTGAACTCTATACCTTCTTTGATTCCCAATCTTTTACAGATGCTTCCTGCGGATACGTTCCTCACTACCACTTCTACATCTATCCTTTGCGCCTTCCAAACGAGCATTTCATTGTCCGATATTTTTTCTATGAAGTGAGTACGTATAGAGCTCTTGTTGAGAAGTTGAAAAATCAGGGATGAGATGGTATTATTTAGCATACCTTTACCTATGAAATCTGCGCGTTTCTGTGCATTAAATGCAGTAGCGCTGTCCTTAAAATAAACTATATACTTGTCAGCTTCTTCTGTCTTATAAACGATTTTTGCCTTACCTTCGTAAAGTTTTTCCATATATAAGAGTATAATTCATAAATTCGCAAAACCTCTTCCGCCCGAAGATACACCTTTTAGTTTTAACTCCAAGTCTCCCGGTTTGCTTGCGTACATTATAGCTGTCTTGAAGTCTATTAACCCCGCTCTGTAAAGCTGTTCCAGGTGTTGATCAAAAGTCTGGGTTCCATAAACGCTACTGCCTTTTTCGAGAAGTTTAGGGATTTCATCAATCTTGGTGGGATCCACTATGCATTCTTTTATTGATGCTGTATTTACCAAGACTTCTACTGCGGGAACCACTCCATTACCATCTAATCTTGGTAACAACCTTTGGGAAAATATGGCTACAAGCGTTTGAGCTAGTTGAATGCGTATCTGTTCTCTAGCTTCCAAATTGAACATACCTATTATTCTGTTTATGGTCTCCTTAGCATCCAATGTGTGAAGCGTAGAAAGAACTAAGTGGCCTGTTTCTGCAGCTTGAAGGGCTATACTTGCAGTCTCTGGATCTCTTATCTCGCCTACCATTATTACGTCTGGGTCTTCTCTGAGAGAAGCTTTCAAAGCTTTCGCAAAGGAAGATGTATCTATACCAATTTCACGCTGTACTATGTAAGATTTGTCATCCTTAAAAAGGTACTCTATGGGGTCTTCTATTGTAACTATAACCTGTGAACGTGTTTTGTTTATAAGATTTATCAGAGCTGCCAGGGTTGTTGATTTTCCAGATCCGGTTGGACCAGTTACCAGTATAAACCCCTTGGTGTTTTCTAGGATAATATTTTTCATAACTGGGGGTAAATTCAAGGTTTCAAAAGCCGGAATTTCGAAAGGTATATCACGAAAAGCTATACTCACGGTCCCTCTTTGTTTATAGATGTTTACTCTAAAACGCGTTAAATTTGGTATTGAGTAAGATGTGTCTACTTCACCGTATTGCGCAAACTCAGCTAGTTTTCTCTTATTGTTTCCCAAAATTTCTTTAATAATCAATTCCATAAGTTGAACAGATACAGGGGGGAACTCTTCCATTTTTCGTAATACTTTGTTTACCCTTATGTACGGAACTTGACCGACTTTTATGTGTATATCGGATGCTTTTAACTCTACCGCTTTTTTAAGTATTAGTTGTAACATTGAATACAAGCTCCCTTACTTTTTCCTCTATATCCTGTACTATGTCTGGGTTTTCGGATAAAAATTTTCTCGCTTGCTCCTTGCCTTGACCAAGCTTTATATCTCCGTAACTGTACCAGCTACCTGATTTGTTTATTACCTTTAAGTCGGTAGCTACGTCAATCAAATCACACAGTTTGCATATTCCTTCACCGTACAAAACATCAAACTCAGCTTCCTGGAAAGGCGGAGCCAACTTGTTTTTGACTACCCTAACCCTAACTCTATTTCCTGATTTTTCCCCACCTTCCTTTAGATCACCAACTCTTCTAACATCCAATCTCATGTCTGCAAAAAACTTTAGAGCCCTACCTCCCGGTGTAGTTTCTGGGTTTCCAAACATAACACCTATCTTTTCTCTCAACTGGTTTATAAATATTAGCGCTGTATTGGACTTATGAACTATGCCTTTGAGTTTTCTGAGCGCCTGAGACATAAGTCTTGCTTGCTTTCCTACGTGTGCTTCTCCTATTTCACCTTCCAGCTCGTCCTTTGGCACCAATGCAGCAACGGAGTCTATGACTATTACATCTACTGCACCACTGCTTGCTAAACTCTCTGCAATTTCTAGAGCTTGCTCTCCATAATCAGGTTGAGAAATGTAAAGCCTTTCTATGTCTACACCTATTTTCTCTGCATACTTGGGATCTAAAGCATGCTCCGCATCTATGAATACCGCAATACCTCCTTCCTTTTGGGCTTGGGCTATTATATGTAGCGCGAGAGTAGTTTTACCCGAAGATTCTGGACCAAATATCTCAGTTACTCTACCTTTAGGGATTCCACCAATACCTGTGGCTATATCCAAAGCTAGGGATCCAGTGGGTATAACATCCACCTTTACTTTTTCTGCACTCTTCAATGGCATTATGGAGCCCTTGCCGTATTTCCTCTCAATGGAGTTTATGACATTTTCGAGCATTTTTTGTTTTTCGGTGTTATTGGACTGCTCACTCATAAATGATTAAACCTCCAGTATCTTCGGTACCACAAAGAATCCATCCTCCTTTTGAGGAGCGTTTTCAAGCGCTTCTTGGTGTGAAAGTGATACATACGCTACATCTTCTCTCATTGGTGTCCCCTCAGTGTACACACCAAAGGGTTCTATACCTTCTGTGTTGACTTGAGATAACTGCTGTACAAAGTTAATTATGTCTAACAATTGTTTACTCAGTACTTTTTTTTCTTCGTCCGTAAGTTTTAGTCTGGCTAACTGAGAAACTTTTTCTACTATTGCCATATTTATCATATTCAATAATTTTAAACTTTACGTATGGAGTATGCAATAGCTAAATACTTGCACCTATTGGGAATATTTACCTGGGCTAGTGCTTCCTCTTCTTTGGGATTATTCATGCTCTACTCTATGCACAAAAATACGGGTTGTGATCAAAATATATTGAGAAATTTTTATAGATGGATGACAAATTTGGAAATACTCGGATTTGTTGTGGGTATCGTTATGGGACTTTATATGCTACACCTACTGGAATACAAAGGTGATATCGGATGGCTAAATATTAAAATACCCTTGGTCTTTCTTTTTATTTTACCTTTGGAGGTTCTTAATTTCTACTTTGTAAACGTATACATCCCTAGGGCGAAGGATAAATTTAGAGCTTACAAGAGGTATGACCTTTTTAATTACATAGTAGCTCTACCTTTAATATTTGTGACTTTATATATTATATATTTGGCGGTTGTAAAACCATGAGCAGAGGGTACTTGGCATTTATTGGTAGTGTTCTTTTACCATTGGGAGGTGTATACTTTCCTTTGACTCTACTAGGCGCAGTTTTTTTCTTTTTTGGAGTTTCCGGGTTTGTCGGGCAAGACAGAAAGCTCTCTAAAACTTTTCTTGTAGGCTTGGCTTTGGCTATAATGGGAGGCTACTGGGCAAAAAGGGTTCTTGACGAAGAAGGTTTAAATTTAATATACATGTTGCCTACCGCTCTTGTTTCCACAGTAGGTCTATATCTACAGTACTTAGCTTATCAAAGAATTGGAGACGAGTTTAACATGCAGAGTCTCAATCTAGGTGGTATCTTTTTGGTTATAGGCTCCGCTACCTTTTGGCTCTACGTGGGGTTTTTGCCCTTGACTGTAGGAACTATTTTAATTGCTTACTCTTTCTGGAGGTTAAGAAATGCTTAAATTTTTATTTAAACTGTTGGTCCTGCTTGGACTAGCACAAGCTACGAATCCTATATCTCAAGGACAGCCTGCGTATAATTTCTCCCTTGTTTCTGAGAACGGAAGCATAGTAAGGCTTTCGGACTACAAGGGTAAGTGGGTAGTACTTTACTTCTATCCTAAGGCGGATACACCGGGATGCACAGCACAAGCAAAGGAGTACACTAAACTCATAGATGAGTTTTCTAAGCTTGGAGTTCAAGTATTTGGTATCAGTACAGATTCTGTAGAAGATATCAAAAAGTTCAAGCAAAAATATAATATCAAGGTAACATTTCTTTCAGACCCCAAAGGTGAAGTTGCCAAAGCTTACGGTGTTAGGGTTATATTTGGTTTTTGCTCAAGAGACACAGTTATCATAAACCCACAGTTAAAGGTGGAGCAAATATATAGAGGTGTTGACCCTTCGGCAGATCCTCACAAAGTACTTGATTACATAAAGAACAAGATAAAGTCTACGATGAGTTAACCCTTAAGTTATTATATTTGTAATGAGCGTTTTAATGGGAATAGCTACAGCTGAGCTTAAAGCCTCAAGGAGGCCAGATATTCTTGTCCTGGTTCTCCCAAAAACTTGTCCAGTTTCTGTGCTATTCACCACAAACCACTTCAAATCCGGGAGCGTTATCTATTCGGAAAGGGCTATAAAAGAGACAGGTGGTTATGCTAGAGCTCTGGTTATAAACAGCGGAAATGCCAACTGTGCAATAGGGAAAGATAGCATAATGAATGCAGAGTTAATGGCAAAAAAAACCGCCGAAAATATAGGTATAGACCCCCTGGAAGTTCTCGTTTTCTCAACTGGAGTTATAGGGAAGCCTATGGACATACACAAGGTTCTTAGTGCTATCGATCATGCTTTTGAAAACCTGGAAGAGTTAGATCTCAAATCTGCGTCAGAAGTTATATCTACTACGGATAGCTTTCCTAAATTTGATTTCGTAAAAGATGGACGCTTGGAAACCTTTGGTTTTGCTAAAGGTGCGGGGATGATACACCCCAACATGGCCACCATGCTGTCTTTTGTCTTTACGAATGCCAGTTTAGACGCAAATACCTTGCATAGTTTACACCTAGACATCAACGACAGAACATTTAATTCTATTAGTGTGGATGGTTGCACAAGCACAAATGATTCTTTCGCTTTAGTAAGTCTGGATTTGATTAAGGAAGATTTGGAAAAGGTATCTAATTCTATAGAAAAGGTGTCTTTGGACTTAGCAAAAAAAATAGTGAGTGATGGAGAAGGTGCACATCATTTAATAAAAATCAGCGTTAAAAATGCTAGCATATCTCTAAAGGCAAGAATCATAGCAGAAAAAATAGCAACTTCCTTGCTAGTAAAGACAGCTTTATACGGAAATGATCCTAACTGGGGAAGAATAGTCTCCGCTGTAGGTTCCACGCCATTTCCTATAGACCAGTTCAATATGAAGGTTTACATAGGACACAGTCTCGTTTACGATGGGAAAGTTCATCCCAAAGCTGTAGATAATGCAAAGAAATACCTGCAAGAAAACAAAGAAATAGAAATAGTAGTAGATCTGCATGAAGGTAAAGAGAGTTGGACTTACTATACATCCGACATAGGATATGAGTATATAAAACTAAACGCAGAATACACTACTTAGTTTCTCTATCCTTCTGGTACTTTTCGTACAAAGGGTTGATAAACTTTTCGTAAATATACTTGGATATAAAAATTATAATTACTAACAAAGGAATGCCTAAGATTATTATGGCTAGCACAAGTTTTAGAAGAAAAAGAATCAAAGGCATAACATCACCCATAGCTTACACCACCAAATTTATGAGCTTATTCTTTACATAAATAACTTTCTTAATTTGTTTACCATGTATGTAAGGTGCGATTTTGGGATTTTCAATAGCTTTTTGCTTCACTTCTTCTTCTGTGCTATCTAGTGCTACGATGATTGTTCCTCTTAATTTACCATTTATCTGCACAGGAATTTCTATTTCTTCCACTTTCAGAGCCTCTGGGTCTAATTGCGGAAAGGAATAATGAATCATAGATTTTTCGTTTCCAAGCTGATTCCAAAGCTCTTCGCATATGTGAGGTGTTATAGGATAGAGCATAAAAAGCATAATGGTAAAAGTTTCTTTCACAACGGACCAATCTTCTTCCGCCGATGGACTATAATCTTGCAAGTAGTTAAAAAGCTCCATTATACTAGCTATGGCGGTATTGAGGGATAAATTTTGCATGTCTCTTTCGTACTTTGCAAGGGTTTGGTGTGTCTTTCTCCTTAGCTCCTTTGCTTTAGGTGAAAGTTTTCCTTTATCTAGAGTTGGAGCGTGTTTTATTTTTTCAATGTTTTGCTGTGCGAAATTCCAAAATCTCCTTAGAAACCTAAAGGCTCCAGTTACTCCTTCCTGTGTCCACTCAAAGTCCTTTTCTACAGGACCTGCAAAGAGTATGTAGAGCCTTACTGTATCCGCACCGTATGTTTGTATGACTTCTTCAGGATCTACCGTGTTTGCTTTGGATTTGGACATCTTAGCAGGTTCTCCGTATAAGTTTTCCAATTTTCTCAGTAATTCCTCATCGTAAATATTTAGTTTCTCCAGTAGAAACTTAATATTGTCACCAACAGATAGGAAGTTGGACTTTAAAAAATCTCCAATTTTCACAGTTTATAATTATAGCATGCAAACGGTAAACGTAGGTCTAAAGCCTGTAACCTTTAGGTATGCTAAAGCTTACGGAAGGATAAGACTGAGTCCAGAAACGGCAAGGAAAATACTAAACAAGGAAATTCCTAAAGGAGACGTTATATCCGCTTGCAAGGTGGCAGGTATAATGGCATCGAAAAAAACTTCGGAGATACTTCCCTTTTGCCATCCCATAGGTTTTGATCATGTGGAAGTGGATGTTAACCTTTTACAAGATGGTATAGAGGTCACATCTTACGTAAGTGGCACAGGTAAAACGGGTTACGAAATGGAAGCTTTGATGGTAGTTTCTTCCGCTTTGCTTTGCGTGTATGACATGTGTAAAGGTTTAGATGAAGGCATGGTGATAGAAAGTATAAAGGTTATAGAAAAAGGCGGTGGAAAATCCCAATGGAGTAAAAACTTAGCAAATGTTAAAGTGTATATCATATCTAAGAATTTAAAAGACCTAATAAGATCCTACTTATCCCATTTGGGAGCTCAAGAAAGCGCGTCAGAAAACCTGGCAAGTATTATTGTATCAACAGAAGAATATCACATTGAGAAACCACTAAAAGGTTTGGAAACGGTAATAAATTCCGAGATTTTCAAGTTCTCACCCGTTACCCTTAAAGAGGGCGTATCCGTAGGATACACAAAGGATAAACTAACAATTGTCTTACAACCGAAAGAAGAAGTTATAAAAATTTTCTTCGAGTCTTTTGGTAACCTGCTTAGTAATTATCTATGTTGTGATTAAGTTCATAGCTTTGGATGTCTAATTGTGTTATGTTTATTTACCATGGCAAAGGTCAAGGTAAACAAAAAGGTTTTGGATATACCACCTGGTGTAAGATTTGGGGAACTGCACCACGAAATAGAGTCAGCTGGTGTAGAGTTTGGTTGTACTGATGGACAGTGTGGTGTGTGTGTATGTACGGTGAAAGAAGGTCTTGAGTGTTTGTCAGAACCTTCTGAGCAAGAAGAGGAAACTCTGTGGAGAATAGGAGAATACGAAGAAAACAGAAGATTAACGTGTCAGTTGATAATAGAAAAGGAAGATTGTAAAACCATAGAGCTAGAAACGGATTAACTGATACAAATACCACCGAGTGTTATTTGCCTAAAATTGATCCCTAAACTTGCCCTTTCTACCCAGAGGAAGAAAGCTTAAGATAGATTATATTTTTGATTTATTTAACCTTCCCAAAAGGGATGGCAAGGAGTTAGCAACAGTTGAAAATAGTAATGCAAAAGGGTATAACTTTGATTAGGTGACGATGAATGTTGCTAAGTGTACATACAAAGCTCTGGGAGTAAGCTGGGGAAGGCATCAGAACCTCTGGATGGAACAAGTTTTGGTGTTTGCGGGGATGAGCGCAATCTCTGGCGAGTTCTCAGGGTAGCGGTGGTGACGCCACTCTCCTCTGACAGAGTCCTTCGGGACATGTCTGTCCTGAAATCAGTTCTGATTTCAGGGCAAGTGGGGAGACCGCTACAGCGGCGCAAGTCCCTGTTTCCTGGGACAGGGGCTATGGTTGTCCCACCTAAACAGGGGTAACCTGAAAATTTTTGCACAGTTTGAGTAACCAGGTGTAAGTCATGAAACTAATAACCTTTAACTCTTGCCTACTATAATGGCGACAGCTACCGAGTAATCCTTTTCGTGGGACAAGGAAACAAATATCCCTCTATCCTGGAGAACTTTTTTTGCATCTTCCCACAGTATATTCACATGTGCAGGCAAACCTTCGAAACCCAGAATTTCTATATGAAAAAACCTTAGAATAACGCCGTATTCCTGATAGAATGCCTTTATAACCGCTTCTTTGCATGCCCATCGTGCAGATAGACACTGATACATGTTGGGTTTAGATTTACAGTAAGTGATTTCTTTTTCCGTGTAAACCCTTCTTAGAAACCTATCTCCAAATCTTTCAATAGCTTTTTTTATCCTTTCGTTGCTTACAATGTCTATGCCTATCATTAGAGGGAAAGCTTCACAGGTTGACCTTTTTTCATTAAGTCCTCTACAATCTTTACAGCATCTTCGAAGCTTGCTACTACACCATCAAAACCTTTTTTGAACTTTTGGGCATCTTCTTCTTTGGCAAATGCTATAACAGGGGGACTACAACAGGGTGTAACTGAAGTTCCTATCACGTAATAAGCGGAAAAGCAACTTATAGGATTACCACTTATGAAGTCTTTCGTAATACACGATTGAATTTCCTCTTCTTTAAAATTTCTATATAGAAGTAAACCACAGTGAGCGCAACACGCTTTAATTCTTCTGCCTCTTGTTGTGATGTATACAAATTCGAGGCGCTTGTCAACTATCTTTTCACAAAAGGCACATACATCCTTCGTTTCTTCCTGAATCTCCACTTCATCTTTGATTACGAGCTCACCATGCTTTCTTATTATCTTGCCTTCTTTTTCCAATTCTCTTACATCTCTGTATATGGTCATCAGAGACACACCAAAGTGGTTTGCTAAGGATTTGACATTATTTAGTCCCCTTTGTATTAGTTTAGGAATTTCTTCTTTTCTGTTTTTTACATCCATCAAAATAAAATTATAGTTTACTTTCCGAATTTGTGATATAATTTAATACCATATTCACTAAGGCGCGTAGCTCAGTTGGGAGAGCGTCGCCCTTACAAGGCGAAGGTCGGCGGTTCGAGTCCGCCCGTGCCTATTATATTATAATTTGATGGATATTCAAAGCCTTCCTGAAAAGACAGGTGTTTACATATTCAAAAAGAACAACACTCCCATATACATAGGCAAAGCAAAGAACATAAAGGAAAGAGTCTACCAACACATAAACAACGCTTCAAAAGACGAAAAGGAAAGATTCATCGTCACGGAAGCAGACACTATAGACTGGATAATAACAAGAAATGAGTTTGAAGCACTCACTTTGGAAATTGATCTTATACAGTTGCACAAACCCAAATACAATGTGTTACACAAATACGGTGGTGGATATCCTTTAATTTTGATAACTCAAGACACTTTTCCAACCATTAGAGTGGTTAGAGGTAATGAATACGAAGGTGAAGTGTTTGGTCCTTTTTTTAGCACTTCGAAGGCTCGTAAAGTAAAAAGATTAATTCACAGACTCTTTAAGCTAAGAACGTGTGATCCTATGCCAATTAGGGATTTGCCTTGTATGGATTACCACTTGGGACTTTGCAGTGCTCCGTGTGCTGGGTATGTATCTAAGCAAGATTACCAGCTCTCTGTAGAATCGGCAAAATCAATGCTATCTGGGCAAGTGGATAAGGTATTGCCCAAACTCTACGAGAAACTTGAAAGCTATATGTCTGAAATGAACTTTGAAAAGTGTGCATATATAAGAGACCAAATACTAGCCCTAGAAAACTTGGCAAAAGGTCAAGCAGTTTCCAACCTAGAAGTAAAAAATGCTGATGTGTTCTACCTTTATGGGAAGTTACTGGGGGTTTTCCTGATAAGGTCTTCTAAGTTAGTGGACAAAGAGGTGTTTAATGTGTATGGAAATGAAGAAGCTCAAGAGTTTATAGTTGGTTTTTATTACTCTAATCCTACACCACAGTTGTTACTAACAAATATGGATATAGAGGATAGTATAAAGGAGTGGTTGCACAAAAAGGGGTTAAAGGAAATTAGCCAAGAAATAAAGCCCGATTTAGTAAAGGTATTGGAAGAGAACCTTGGTTTTATATACGACGAAGAAGGGCTTAGAGAGGAGTTTAATAAGCTTCTCGGAATTGTCCTACCAGAGAGAATAGAGGGATTTGATATATCCCATTTCTATGGGAGCTATACTGTAGGCGCTTGTGTAGTATGGGAAAGAGGCTTTATGAACAAAAAACTTTACAGGCGATACAGAGTAAAGACCGTAGGTGGTATAGATGATTACTTATCTCTCGAAGAAGTTCTAACAAGGAGAGCAAAGAGATTAAAAAGTGGAGAGGAAAAAACACCAGATATATGGTTAATAGATGGCGGATTAGGACAGCTTAGCGTAGCTCTAAAAGTAAGAGATAGGTTTAAACTACCCATTAAGGTTTTTGCCTTGGCAAAGAGAGAGGAAACATTGATTACAGAGTGGGGTGAAACTTTGAACTTAAAGAAACACCACAAGCTTTATAGAGTCTTTGGACTAATAAGAGATGAAGCTCACAGGTTTGCCCTGAGTTACAACAGAAAGTTAAGGCTTAAGGAGAGTTTAAGGGATGTGTTAGAAAACATTAAAGGTATAGGTCCTGTCAAGAAAGGTATCATATACAGAAACTTTAGTAATCTGTATGAAGTCATCAAAGCGGATGATAAGGAGCTCAAAAGACTTGGTATAGATCCATCCATAAAGCAAGAGATTGAAAAGTACATTTAAAATTAAGACATATGAGCGATATAGTAGCTGATTTGGGTTACGCAGGTTTTGCAGGCTTTGTTGTAGGCTTTGCGGTGAAAAGGGTCCTGAATATATTCATGATGCTTGTAGGTTTGTATGTGCTATCCCTTCTGTGGTTAGAAAGTAAAGGGGTAATAGATATTCATTGGTCAGCTTTTTTAAACGTCTTCAAATCTATGTTCGATAGCTTCAACGCTTTTGTAACGGGACTTGTGAGAAAGTTTGCAGTATCCGCTTCTTTTGCAGCTGGTTTTTTCTTGGGTTTTAGAACGTGAATACTTACTATTCAGATGGATAAATTATCAACATCACCCTTCCCATTTTGGACCACATAGTGTCTAACTTTTCTTCTCGAATTTTCCTATTAGCTTCGTATCCAGTGTGAACTACAAAGTAATCTTCATCGTAACCTGTTACGACCATGTAATGAGGAATAGATACGAAGAATTTGCCAAAATCCACTAAAATTATTACGGGTATGTTTCTATCTATGTACTTTTTTATGTCTATTGTGGAACCTTGGATAAGGCTGGTCTTAAATCCTAAGCTCTCCGCATACTTTTGTAAATCCGTAATCAATGCCCCCTTTAGTTTAGGCGAATAAACAACCTTTGCTATTTCCTCCTGATCCACGTCCTTTCCGTAGTATCCAAAAACGGCACTTAAACTCGCAGGTCCACAGAAATCGCTTTTTTGCTTAACGAAGGGAACATTTAAAAAAGAAAAAAGGAAAGGAAGCAAAAGCATCAAATATAGGATCATCTTATAATGATTTCTTTGTTGAGTAATTTAAGAAGTATGACGACTAGGATTAGGATTACGAGTAGTGCTATAACTGCACCTAAGGCATCACCCCCCGCTAGCACTTTTTCTGATGCCTTTGCTAGTATGTGTATTTGCTCATCGTCAAGCTCTGAGAGTTTTTTCTCTATTTCCTCCTTAGTTAGCCCATATGCTTTAAGCTTTTCCTGTACTATTTTGTTCTCTAGTGCTCTTTGAATTTTGCTTAACTCTAACTCTCTTTGGGATAGAATCTCTTGAGTAACTGGTTTAGACTCTACTAGACCTGCAAAAGCGGGGATGGAGTTATAGACAAAAAACCAAACAAAAACAGCAAGCGCTATAAATGGTTTTCTTAGCATCTCATTACCTCCCAGGTGTGCTAAAAATTATGGATAGTATTATACAGCCCTGCATTTGTAGCACTCAATACTTTGTTTACACGGTAGTCATTTGACACAACACCGTTCAAAAACCAAAGTCTGTGATAGAGTTATCTAAGCTCGTTTTCTACTAAGCTTTAAATAACTACTTGCTTGACAAATAGTATATTGGGTAATCTTCTTAGTTGCTCCATTATATCTTCCGGAACATAGTCATCCAAGTTTAGAATACCTAGGGCTATACCACCTTTTTTCTCTCTACCTAATCTAAAGCCAGCTATATTTACGTTGGCGTTTCCGAGCAATGTGCCTATCTTGCCTATAACGCCCGGGACGTCTTTGTTTTCAAATACAAGCATTATACCTTCCGGCTCTACATCTACCATGTAACTATCTATTTGAAATATTCTGGGGATGTGACCTTCTAAAACTGTCCCTGCAACAATTCTCGTAGAACCATTAGACTTTGCCACAACTTTTATGTAATGCTTGAAATCTTGACTTTCTCCTGAGGTAAGTTCTTCCACCTTTATGCCTCTGTCTTTTGCTACGTAAGAAGCGTTTATTATGTTCACTGGAAAATCCACAGTTTCTTTAAGAATGCCCATTAGCACGGCAGAAGCTATGGGATGGAAGTGTTGCGCTATATCACCTCTAACTTCTATATGCAACTCTCTAATTCCTTCGCTTGCCCACTGGACGATAAATTTTCCTATCTTTTCCGCAAGATCAAGATGAGGTTTTATGAGCGACAAAACTGATAAATCTGGAAAGGGAGCGTTGACAACATACTCTACCGTTTGACCTCTTAGAGCTTTTATGACCTGTTGAGCTACAATTACCGCCACGTTGTCCTGGGACTCGTAAGTGTTTGCTCCTATGTGTGGTGAGAGAGAGACATTTGGAAATTTTTTTAGCTTCTCTATGAACTCATATGGTGGTGGTTCTTTGGAGAACACGTCAAGTCCTACACCAGCTAACTTTTTACTTTCCAATGCCCATATGAGATCCTCATCCTTTACTATCCCTCCCCTTGCACAGTTTATAAGAACAGCTCCATCTTTCATCAGCTCAAACTCTTTCTTTGTTATCATGTTCTTAGTTTCATGCGTAAGAGGTGCGTGTATCGTGAGTATGTCTATCTGTCTTAACATCTCGTGTAGATTGTCTATGAGCTTTACACCCAGTCTGTCCGCCTTTTCTTTTGGTATGTAGGGGTCATATGCCATAACCTTCATCCCAAAAGCCTTGCATCTTATGGCTACCTGCGACCCAATGTTTCCAAGACCGATTATTCCCAAAGTTTTTCCATAAAGTTCTGTCCCCATAAAGAACTTCCTGTCCCATCTGCCTTCGAGCATTGAGTTGTGAGCTACATGTGTGTTTCTTATCACGTTCAGCATGTGACATATGGTGAGCTCAGTAGCACCTATGGTGTTTGCTCCAGGTGTGTTAACTACCAAAATGCCCCTGAGAGATGCAGCTTCTATATCCACATTATCTACACCAACACCCGCTCTTCCTATGACCTTTAGGTTTACGCCTCTGTCTATGAGCTCCTTTGTTACAGGTGTTCTACTACGTGTGATAATACAATCGTAATTTTCCACAATTTCCAAAAGTTCCTCATAGGAAATGTCCGGTTCATTATCAACTTGTATATCCTCTTCTTTCTTGAGGATTTCTATACCTTTTTCCGAGATGGGATCGGTGATAAGGACCTTAAACATTTTAACCTCCTAGAATCCCAAGGCTAATTATTATAATGTAACTTGGTCCATTTGGAAATAAAGATGCTTAATGGGAGTGATGGTCTCTTATTTCAAGGACGTTGGGAATTAACAAGCCGTATCCCTTTTGTTGCCAATAAAGAATTTCTGGAATAGCTGAAGGCACAAGTTCAACAAAGGAATAAAAGTCCTTTTCTGTAAGTCCGTATATTCCTCTAGCTGCCATGCCACATATTTTGAATTTAACACCAAGTTGGGATAGACTTTCCAGTCTTTCTACAACCTGCGAGTATTTTTCCTTGTTAGCTTTTGCAAATACTGGTATCTCTCTACCATGAGATACTACCACTATGTCTATTTCTTCAGGTGAGAAGTTATAGGGTGGATTTGTTAAGACTCTTAATAAGTTGCCAACCCATCCAAGTGCGGGTCCAAGTTTTTCTGGATGATCAAGAAAAAGTTCAAACACAGCTTTAAAGGGTTTTTGGTTCTGGTAGGGTGTTTGAACAAACTGTGCCTTCTCCTGTGAAAAGGTTAGACCAACTATAAATAACAGCAAAAACACAATCCTGCTCACAGTTTGTTATCCTTCAAGTTTCTTTATTATGCTTTCTACGTGTCCCTTTGCTTTTACGTTATACCAGGCTTTGGCTATGGTAAAGTCTGGATTTATTAAGAAGGTGCTTCTGATGATACCTTCTGTTTCTTTGCCATACATCACCTTTTTGCCATAAGCTCCATACGCTTTTGCGACCGCTTTGTCTGGATCACTAAGCAAGATAAAGTTCAAGCCGTATTTTTTCTGGAACTTCTTATGAGATTCTACACTATCTGGACTGATACCCACCACATTAATGCCCTTAGACAAAAACACGTTTATGTTGTCTCTAAAATCGCAACCCTCCTGTGTACATCCTGGCGTGTCATCCTTGGGATAAAAGTA
>JBEPZA010000006.1:0-17711 GCA_041641075.1 Aquificaceae bacterium
AACTTTGTTTTAGACTTTGAAAAAATAGAAAGGACCTTCGGTATAGAGTTTGCTTCTTACTTTTCTCATGAGCTTGAGCAACTTAAAGATATGGAAAAAGATGGACTTTTGGAAATTACCCCAAAAGGAATAAAGGTCTTGCCTCAAGGAAGGCTTTTAATTAGAAACATAGCTATGGTTTTTGATGAATACATAAGATCTAAGAAGGAGTTGAGGTTTTCAAGAACCATATGAACACCCTTTTACAGCTAAACCAAGTTAGCAAGCGCTTTTACTTTCACGCAAACCTTTTTAGAAAAGGATTTGTGGATGCACTAAAGGAGATTAGTTTTTCCATAAAGAGGGGGGAAGTGTTTGCACTTGTAGGTGAGTCGGGCTCAGGCAAAAGCACCGTTGGTAAGATTATCCTTCGTCTGGAAAAACCTACAAAAGGAAAGGTGCTACTGGAAGACAAAGATGTCTTTATCTACGGGAAGGAGTACACAAAACTTGTGTCCGCTGTGTTTCAAGACCCTTCAAGCTCCCTAAATCCTTACATGAAAGTAAAGGATATAATTACTGAACCATTGGTTGTTCATGGGATTAAAGAGAGAGAAGAAAGAGTGGAAAAAGCCTTGGAGCTTGTAAAGTTGGACAAAGAACTGCTAAACAGAAGACCAAGCCAGCTTTCTGGAGGTCAACGCCAAAGGGTAGCCATAGCAAGAGCTATTGTTTTGGAGCCAAAGCTTATAGTAGCGGATGAGCCTACAGCTTCTTTGGATGCGAGCGTAAGGCTTGGAATACTTGAGCTCTTTAAAGTCTTAAGGGACAGAGGAATAAGCGTTTTATTCATTACGCACGACATAAGGTCTGTGGAAAGGATAGCAGATAGGGTGGGTGTTCTATACAAAGGTGTATTGATGGAGGTAGGTGATAAAGACAGTGTTTTAGGTTCACCAAAGCACCCATACACCAGATATCTACTCGAAAACATTCCAGTGAAGCATCCATCGCAAAGGCATCAGGTAGACACGCAAGAGTCATGGTATATGGAACAGGCTGAATGTCCTTTCTATTTTATGTGTCCATATAGGTTAAACTCATGTAAAGAGAGCGTAAGGGAGGTTTTTTTAGATGGAACCTTCATCAAGTGCAATATATATTGACCTTCTTGTGTTTTTGTTCCTTCTCTACCTATCAGGGTTTTTCAGTTCGTCTGAAGTAGTTTTTTTTGGCGCCAATCGCTATATTCTAAAGTTGAAAAAAGGTAGAGTCTACTCTGTTTTGAATAAACTTTTGGAAAAAAAACATCAGTTGCTTCTTTCCATACTGATAGGTAATGAGCTGGTTAATGTTGTATTATCCTCATACAGTACAAAAATATTTGTAGACTACTTTGGTTCCAAGGGTGCTGGTTTAGCTGTAATTCTTTCTAGCACCTTAATATTTGTCTTTGGTGAGGTACTTCCCAAAAATATAGTTTACCCATTTACCACTAAACTGGCTCCAGTGTATGCCATTCCTTTTTCTTTAGTTCACTTTGTTTTCTGGCCTGTGCGCTTTCTTCTCAACAAGTTAACTAAAAGGATTTTGGGTGATGGTATGGAAAAGGAGGCGTCTACAAAGGATAGTTTAATGGACATACTAGAAATGGCACTAAACCAAAAGGTGTTTGACCATCAAGACATAGTCATTGCCCAAAAGGTTTTATCTTTGGATAGCGTTTTGGTGAAGGAAATTATGGTTCCCAAACCTGATATGTTTGTGTTGGATGAGGATCTAACAGTAAACGAATCTATAGATCTCATACTTAAGAAAAAACACAGTAGAGTACCTCTGTATAAGGAAAATCAAGATAACATAACGGGTATTCTGTACGTGAAGGACATTGTCCCACTGGATTTGACCAGAGATAAAAAGTTAGGTGAGTTAAAAAAACAAGCCCTATTTGTTCCAGAAGTTCAGACTTTGAGAGATCTATTGGAAGAGCTCAAGAGTGAAAATAAGCAAATGGCAATAGTAGTTGGAGAACATGGAGAAGTTGTAGGACTTATCACACTTTACGACATACTAAAGTTCTGTTTTGGCACTTTGCCAGAATCCTGGGAAGGTGGTATTGTAAGGGTATCCAAAGACATGTACAAAATAGAAGCTTGGGTTGATGTGGAAGAGTTCTCTCAGGAACTAGGAATAAGCCTACCTGAAGAGTACGAGTACGACACAGTGGGAGGCTTTGTTATGTCCATGCTTGGTCACATTCCAGAAGAAGGTGACGAGTTTGAGTATGACGGTTATAAGTTCAAAGTCCAAAAGATGGAAGGCAACAGAATCCTTTACGTCTATGCTATAAAGGTTGGCAAGGAAGCACTAAAATGAAACCTTCCGTTGAGTTAAAAACCAAGGTAAACCTAAACCTTTTCTTAAAAGTAGATGTTTCACTTCTGATTGCTAATGCAACCGACATTGAGCAGGAGCTAGATAAAATAGATCCATACATTACCCTTATAACCAAAAAACTTCCCAAATGGTTTTATTGGGACACACCTAAAAACTTTGAAGCGCCTTACACCGAAGACGAGATAAAGACACTAATAAATCAAGCTAGGTTAGAGCTGGATGGTAAAGACTTTGAGATTGCACAGGAGCTTTTATACAGTGTTAACGATAGAGGCTACTTAAAAGTTGGTGTTCAAGAGATAGCAAGAGCTTTGCAGGTGGATGTAGAGAGTGTGGAAAGGGTGAGACGCTTTATCATGCGAGAGCTAGAGCCGTTGGGAGTATGTAGCAAAGATTTGTTTGAGTTCTTACAGTTGCAACTCGAAGAACTTTATCCCAAAAAACGTAGTTTGCACAAAGAGGTCATTAAAGCTTTAAAGACTGGAAGGGTAGACTCGCAAATAAAAGACTTTCTTTCTTGTTTTAAGCTTTCTCCTTTGAGTGGTAAAGTCGTATACAGGTCAGGTCCGGTGGATGTAGTTGTTGAACATGCGGATGGCGAGTGGTTAGTATTTATTTACGATGACTTTGTAGATCTAGAAATAAAAGATCATAACGAAGAGGATAAGAGCATTAAGAAGGCTAAAAACTTAAAGTTTGTCTTGCAAATGCGCAGAGACATACTCAGAAAGGTAACTTACCAAGTTTTAGGAGTTCAGGAGGATTTTTTTCTAAAGGGCTACCCATTGAAAAGCCTTACACTAACAGAAGTTTCAAACAAAATAGGTATCCATGTTTCCACACTCAGTAGGATCGTTAACAATAAGTACATAAAAACTCCATTGGGAATATATCCCTTGAGATTCTTTTTCGTCAGAAATAGCCTAAAAGGCCTTAGTACGGAGGAAGTTACGAGATTAATAAAAGAAGCTATAAACAAGCTAGGACTTGAAGCCACCGATAAAGAGGTATCTTTTTACCTAAGGGAAATGGGGATAAACCTGTCTCGCAGGACTGTTAACAAATACAGAAAACTAATATAAACTAGGTGTTAAAGCTACAGAAAAACGTTTAAAATAATAACTTAATGAAAGTAGGACTGGTCTACAGTGATATTTACTTAAAGCACAATCATGCGGGTCATCCCGAAAACAAAGATAGGTTAATTAGCGTAATGAGAACGTTGGATGAAAGAAAACTTACGCGGGAAGTGGCTCTAATAGAGCCAAGAAGAGCGAGTGCGTTGGATGTTTCTCTAAATCACGAAGCGACTTACGTACAAGAGATTGCAGACTTTTGTCAAGCTGGGGGTGGCTACTTGGATCCGGATACCTATGCCATTCCTGATTCTTACGAAGTTGCCCTGTATGCAGTAGGTGGTATACTTCAAGGCATAGATGTTCTTTTGGATGGAACTTTGCAAGCTGTCTTTTGTGCTGTTAGACCTCCTGGACATCACGCTGAGAGATCAAAGGCTATGGGTTTTTGCATATTTAACAACGTGGCTGTAGGTGCATTTTACCTTTTGCAAAAGGGCATAGATAGAGTTTTCATAATAGACTTTGATGCTCACCACGGTAACGGAACTCAAAAGAGTTTCTATGAAGAAGACAGGGTTTTTTATTTCTCCACACATGAGTATCCTTTCTATCCTGGCACAGGTTCTGTAGGCGAGAAGGGTGCAGGTAAAGGCTATGGGTATACCTACAACGTTCCCTTACCGGCAGGTAGCGGTGACAGAGAATACAAGCAAGTTTACTCAGAGATTTTGCCAAGGGTAATGTTTGACTTTTCTCCAAGGTTTGTGCTCGTTTCTGCGGGATACGACATACACAAAGACGATCCCCTAACATACCTAAACGTAACAACAGAGGGTGTAGGATACATAGTGGAGTCCATACTTTCCACTTGCAAGCGTTTAAACGCTCCTGTTCTCTTTGCTTTGGAAGGTGGCTACAACCTAAAGGCTCTAGGTGAGTGTGTGGCTCTAACTATACAAAAAATGCTGGAGGTTTAAACTTGCAGAGCATAAATAGATACATCAAATATGTATGGCAAGGATTTTCCTTCTTGCTCGTTATTTATGGTTTTTATCTTTTCTTTCTGTTTTTATTGGATACGCTAATAAGAGTGAATAAGAAACTGGCTTTACCTGTTTCCGCGGGAGTAACTATCCTCTTGGTAATTTTTGTGGCTGTTTTTTGGTACAGAAAAAGGAGGTTACCCTTCTAGCGTATTGATTTTTGTCTATTGCAAATTACTCTAAGTAAAACTATCTTTATACCTTAAGGAGAGTTAGACATGTTTGAGAAGTTTACAGAGAAAGCAAGACAAATTATTCTACAAGCAAGGGAAGAGGCATTAGAACTAGGACATACATATTTAGGTAGCGAACACATTCTTCTAGCCCTAATAAAGGAAGAGGATTTGCCTTCGTTAGTTCTTTCCAAATTTGGTCTTTCTACCGACAAGGTTAGAAGAGCCATAATGGGCCAAATTACCAGAGGTTCTCACTCTGGCGAGATACTCTTCGCTCCCGATGCAAAAAGAGTAATAGAGTTTGCCGTAGAAGAGGCAAGGATACTTCACCACCAATTTGTAGGTCCCGAACACTTGCTCATTGGCGTCATAAGAGAAAAAACGGGACTTGGCGGTAGGATACTCAGAGGCTTTGGATTGGATGAGTATTCAGTGAGAAGGGAAATACTCCAAATCCTCGGAGAGCTACCTCCTCAGGAAAGCGTAAAACAAGCTCCAACTCCCAACCTTGACAGGTTCTCTAGGGACCTAACACAAATTGCAAGGGAAGGTAAGCTCGACCCTGTCATAGGAAGAGATAGAGAGATAGAAAGGGTAATCCAAATTTTGGTAAGACGTAGGAAGAACAATCCTGTTTTACTTGGAGACCCAGGCGTAGGTAAGACAGCCATAGTGGAAGGTCTTGCCCAAAGGATAGCCAACAGAGAAGTTCCAGAACCACTTCTCAACAAGAGAGTAGTGGCTTTAGACCTTGCGGCTTTGGTCGCTGGTACCAAATACAGAGGTCAGTTTGAAGAGAGACTAAAAAGCATTCTCAAAGAGCTAGAGAAAGCACCTAACGTCATACTATTTATAGATGAGATTCACACCCTAGTAGGTGCAGGTTCAGCGGAAGGTTCCATAGATGCATCCAATATGCTAAAGCCTGCACTAGCACGTGGTGAGGTTCAAGTCATAGGAGCCACAACTCTTGATGAGTATAGAAAGTACATTGAAAAGGACGGTGCACTGGAGAGAAGGTTTCAACCCGTAATTGTTGATCAACCTTCTGAAGAAGACACTATAAAGATACTATACGGACTTAAGCATAAGTTTGAGGAGTTTCACGGTGTAGAGTACACGCCAGAAGCCATAGAAAAAGCTGTAAGCTTATCTGTGCGTTACATAACGGATAGGAACCTACCAGACAAGGCAATAGACGTCTTGGACGAATCTGGATCTCTTGTGAAGCTAAGATCTTACGAACCACCTGAACAGATAAAAGAACTAGAAGCTAAAGTAAAAGAGCTAGAGCTCCAAAGAGAAGAGGCTGCAAGCGAGCAAGACTATGAAAAAGCTGCGAGACTTAGGGACGAAGAACTTAAACTAAGAGCGAAGTTGGAAAACCTAAAGAGCAAGTGGAAGCAAGAACTGCTTCAAAATAGACCCAAGGTTACACAGGAGGATATAGCGGAAGTGATTTCAAGATGGACTGGTATACCCGTAAAGCGAGTGCACGAAAGCGATATGGAAAAGCTTTTGCATATAGAAGAAGAGCTAAAGAAGCGCGTCGTAGGTCAGAGTGACGCCATAAAAGCTGTAGCGAAAGCCATAAGAAGGTCAAGAGTCGGGCTAAAAGGCGTTCACAGACCAATAGGTGTATTCTTATTCTTGGGTCCTACAGGTGTAGGTAAGACAGAAACGGCAAAGGCTCTGGCTGAGTATCTCTTTGGCTCAGAAGATGCGCTAATAAGATTCGATATGTCCGAATACATGGAAAAGCACACAGTATCCAGACTTGTAGGTGCACCTCCAGGATACGTGGGTTACGAGGAAGGTGGTCAACTGACGGAGAAAGTAAGAAGGAGACCCTATTCTGTATTACTCTTTGATGAAATAGAGAAAGCTCACCCAGATGTTTTTAACATATTCCTGCAAATATTCGATGATGGAAGGTTAACGGATGCTATGGGAAGAACTGTAGACTTCTCAAACACCATCATAATTCTAACATCCAACCTGGGCGCTAGACTCATAACCTACGGTAGCACCATGGGATTCGAGAAGAAGTTTGGAATGATAGATTTTCAGCAGATGAAGAAGAACATAATGGACCAGGTCAAAAAAGCCTTTAACCCTGAGTTCCTAAATAGGCTAGATGAGATAATAGTTTACAGACCTCTAGAGAAGGAGGATATATCAAAGATATTGGATATTCAACTACAAGAGATTAATAAAAAACTGAAGGATTGGAATATTGAGGTAAAACTTCACAGCAGCTTTGTAGATTGGATCATAGAAAAAGAGTATAAGCCAGAATACGGTGCAAGAAGCATAAAGAGATCCCTACAACACCACGTGGAGGACTTGTTGGCGGAAGAACTGCTAAAAGGCAATCTTAAAGACACGCAAGTAGTGGAAATAAGAATGAAGGACGATAAGCCGTATATAAAACCTATAAAAAGTAAACCTAAAGAGAAATTGAGTGCCCTTGGCACAGGGTAAGCGCTAGCTTGCCCCTTCTCAATTTTTCGAGTCCGCCTGAATTTGCCTAAACATCCAATTGCATCTTTAAGCCTTCTTAAATGAGAATGCTATAATACAATCCATTAATTCAAATCTCTAAAACATCGGTATATATCTCCTGACCTTTTCTACTTCCTTTAGGTCTATATCTGCGCTTATGAGGAGTTCTTCGTTGGTAGCGTAGGCTATTATGTTTCCCCATGGGTCCACTATGGATGAGCTCCCTGCGTACTCCTCATCACCCGTTTTCCCACACGCATTGGAAAGTATTAAGTAAGATTGCGTTTCCAAAGCTCTGGCTTGTGTTAAGATCTTTAGGTGCTCACTTCTTCTGGCGCCCCACATAGAAGGTATGAGTATCATCTGTGCGCCATTTTTTCTCAGTTCTTCAAAGATACTACAGAACCTAAGCTCAAAGCATATGGCAACGCCTATTTTCCCGTATTTTGTATCAAATACTAAGTTTTGTGTTCCTTGACTAAAGTATGCATGCTCGTTGTACACAGGAAAAAGCTTTATTTTATCTCTCCTTCCGATAATCTTACCATCTAACAAGATGATTGCTGTATTATATAGTTTCCCATCCTCCAAAGTTGGGTATGTGCCTACAACTAGGATACTTTTTTCTCTAGAAATCCTCGATATTTGGTCCAGAACTTCCCATGTTCTTTGTGCATGTTTTGCCATATTTGGGTAATCAAAACCACACATAAACATCTCTGGGAGAACAACCAATGAGTCTTCTTGTAAAGATTCTAGAGCTTTCAATACTTTTTCGACGTTTTTTTCTATGTTTCCAAGTTCTACCTTAAATTGAAAGGAATAGACTCTCATTAACTATTAAAATTTAAAGCATGCTTGCAGTTTTCGTGCTCATATACCTATTTGTTACTCTGATGATAGGTTACTTGGCAAGTAAGCTTGTAAAGAATTCCAAAGACTTTTTGCTTGCGGGAAGAAATCTACCATTGAGTATTTCTATATTTGCCCTGTTTGCCACATGGTTTGGTGCGGAGACAGTTCTGGGAGCTTCTTCTAAGATGGCAAAGGAAGGCTTATATGGTGTTATAGAAGACCCCTTTGGAGCCGCTTTGTGTTTAATTCTTGTGGGTCTTTTTTTTGCAAAGAGGCTTTACAAACTCAATATATTGACCTTTGGAGATTTTTACAAACTATACTACGGGAGAAAGGTTGAGGTGGTAGCTAGCATAATGTTGGTTATGTCTTACTTTGGATGGATAGCTGCTCAGATGGTAGCAATAGGAATAATCGCTCAAATCTCTTTAGGTGTATCCAAAGAGATAGGACTACTGATTGGTTTTTCCGTGGTGGTGTTTTACACCTTTCTGGGTGGTATGTGGGCAGTATCTCTAAACGATGCCATACAAACCATATTTATAATTGTAGGTCTATCAGTCGCACTCTACCAAATATCTAGTGGTTCTGATTCCGTCCTCTCTATTTTATCTAATCAACCTAGTGAGTATTATAAATTTTTCCCAGACCTTAATACAAAAGACATTCTTTTGTATATATCCTCGTGGATAGTTATAGGACTTGGGTCTATACCTCAGCAAGATATTTTTCAAAGGGTCATGTCTGCACGCTCCGAGAGAGTGGCGGTGTTGTCTAGTATACTGGCAGGCTTTATGTATTTGAGTGTAGCATTTATACCTTTAATTCTGGCTGTTATTGCAAAAGCTAAGTATCCAGAGCTTCTAGACTCCGATGCTCAGTTAATGCTCCCTACATTGATCCTGAACTATACTGGTGTTTTTACTCAAATACTCTTCTTTGGTGCTCTGTTTTCCGCCATAATGAGCACGGCGAGCGGTGCCGTCCTTGCCTCATCTTCCATAATAGGCGAAAATTTGGTAAGACCGCTCCTAAAAATAGACTCAGATAGGACCTTTTTATGGGTAGTTAGGATCTGTGTATTAGTTGTATCCCTTATATCACTACTTTTTGCCTTTGTTGGAGAGTCCATATACGAGTTGGTAGCTAGTTCCTCTGCCTTAAGCTTGGTGTCTCTGTTTGTACCTATGGTAGGTGCTATGTTCTTTGGGGTAAGAGATTCCAAGAGAGCAATGCTCAGTATGGTATCGGGTTTCTCCGTTTGGGTTGTGCTAGAGTACGTTTTTTCGTGGGATCTAGCGCTTTTAGCTGGATTAGCCGCAAGCTTTATTTCCTTTGCCGCCTACAAGCTTATGAGTAAGCTAATCAGCAAATTACTCGTATTGAGATTATGAATTTTCCTCTTAGTCTTTTACTAGTTGTTGAATTATATGTCTAAAATTTTGTGGATTAATTAGTTTTATTCCTACTCTGTCTGCCCATTTTCTCAGACCTTCATCTCCAGATACCAAAATACCATCCAATTCGTAAGCCAAAAGCAAAACGTCCACGTCTTCTTTGCTATCTATGATACCAGTTCTTAATGCTTCTCTATATTTCTCCCTGAGCTTGTTTATCAATTTACCTACTTCTTCCTGTGTTAGTTTGCCTGCTTCTTTTGTATACTCTTCTGCAATTCTTAACCCCTTGTTTATTCTCTGTCTGACCTCTTCGATGAACTCATACAACAACTCGGCGGGAACTAATAGGTTGAACCTTCTTGGTGATCTAATCCTAACAACGAGTTCAAACTTTGCGGAAAGGTTACCCAAATCCACCATTTTAACCAACTCGTCGTATACAGAGGATGGCATATAAAACTCGCACCTAGTATGAGTAGCCAAGGAAACAAACGTTTCTATAGCTCCTATTTTATCTTCTTCAAACTGAGAGTAGATATCTGGGTTGGTGAATACGCTTGTATCTAAAACAAATCTTTCCATCTTACCTCTTTAGAGTTCGTCGCTAAATACTTTCTCTGGTATATCCACCTTTATTATATTGGCTTCTTTACCCAGCCTAAGTAGGAGCCTTACGGCTCTCCTTCCATCTTCTCCGTAGTCTATGGTTCTTTGATTTACGTACATGCTCACAAATCTTTTTGTTTTCTCTTGACTTTCCTTTATATCTCTTGCGTACTCTTTGGCGTATTCGAGTGCCATATCCATATGGTTGATGGCATACTCCACGCTCTCTCTCATTAGCTTTTGTATTTTTCTTATGGTTTCTTTCCCTAAGTCCTTTCTCACTACGTTACATCCCAAAGGCAAAACGAGTCCGTAAGTTTGTTTCCACCACTGTCCTAAATCTACGACCTTTGTTAGCCCTCTGTCTAAGTAAGACAACTGCCCTTCGTGTATCACAAGACCTGCATCAACCTGTCCTCTCAGGACGTAATCCATCACCTGATCAAAAGGAACAACTACTTCTTCAAATTCAGGCTCGTAAAGCTTGAGTACCAAAAAAGCCGTCGTCAATGTTCCTGGAACGGCTACCCTTTTGCCTTTTATACTCTCTAGCTTTTCTTTTGCAACTACGATAGGACCGTAGCCATCACCTACGCTTCCACCGCTTGGTAATACTAAGTATTTATCAGCTACGTAAGGGTAAGCGTGAAAAGATATGGCGGATACCTCGTATGTTCCTTTTAGTGCTTCTCTGTTGAGTGTTTCTATATCTGCAAGTATATGCTCTATTTCCAAGCCTTGAGTGTCTATTTTTCCACTTACCAAAGGATAAAACATGAAGGCATCATCCGAGTCAGGGCTATGTGCTATTCTTATCTTCATTTTTCTTCTCCTTTACAAGTTGTGGTAATTTAAGAAGATAAATGTAGATCCTTTTCCACTTGCTCCACTCTATGGCCGGAAGGTTTGCACCGTAGGTTTTTCCTGGCTCCAGATCGCTCGCTACTCCCGATTTAGCTGCTACCGTTACGTTATCCCCGATTTTTATGTGATCGGCAACCCCCACCTGTCCAGCAAGAACTACATTTTCTCCAGTTTTTACGCTTCCAGACAGTCCTACCTGACTAACTATGATGTTATTTTTCCCAACTATGCAGTTGTGCCCAATCATAACAAGATTATCTATTTTGGTGTTTTCCTTTACCATGGTTGAATCTATCAAAGCTCTGTCTATAGTAGTGTTTGCACCTATCTCTACGTAATCCTCTATGACCACATTGCCTATGTGGTTAAGCTTTATTATCCCCTCTTTGCCTATGTAATAACCAAAGCCATCGGCACCAATTACACTGCCAGAGTGAATTCTTACCCCCTTCCCTATTACACACTTAGGGTATATATGCACTCCGCTAAATACTACACTGTTTTCTCCTATTACAGTGTAGTCACCTACGTAAGAAAAGGGGTATATTTTTACGTTATTTCCAAGCCTTACCCTATCACCAACGTAAACAAAGGGTCCTATGTATACACCTTCCCCAATCTCTACAGCTTTTCCCACGTGAGCTTTATCTGATATACCTACAGGATGTACTTCAGGATATAGCAGGTTCAAAGTCTTTGCTAAGGCTAATTTAACATTACCAACCAATAGATAAGTTTCCCTTGGTATTTGGGTGTCTACAACGGGAATGCATCCTGGCGATAAGGTCTGGGCATCCACAGGATTATAGCAAAATACGAGTGTATCTTCCTTCGGATTTTCTACAGAGGAAATTCCACAAACGTGTATATCTTCTTTTCCAATCAGTCTAGCATCAATCTCTTTCGCTATCCAAGATAGCTTCATTTAATTTGGTCGAGTTTGGATGTTACCTCGTTGGTTATATCCAATTGAGGGTCAATGTGAATAAATGCGTTACAATCCAAAATACCTGTGTAGCCTTTTTGCTTAGAAATATCTACAGATATTTTCTTTAGATTATCAAAAAGCTCTTTTTCTAGTTGTGTCTTAAGCTCTGCAAGTTCCCTGTTGGCTTTGTTCTGTAGTTCAAATCCCCTACTTTCCAGTTGCTGATACTCTTTTATCCTTTGCTCTCTGGCTTGCTGAGTTATAGCTCTACTCTCTATTTGCTTTTTTAGCTCTTCAAGTTTTTTATTTATCTCGTCTAGCTGTTTTTGGTACTCTTGAGCTTTGGAAGTGAGCAAAGACTGCTTTTGTTTTACAAATTGGGATTCAGTCATTAACTTGTTTGAGTCAATGCAGGCAAACTTTTGCTGTGCAAAAGTAACGGTAGCAAGTAGGAGCAATCCTAAGAACGCTTTTTTCATAATGCAAACCTCCTAAGGTTATTATACAGCCTTTTCCAAGATGTATTTGGGTTTAGTTTTATTCTTAACTGTTTCTTCGTCTACGATGACCTTTTTGACATTCAAAAGGGATGGTACACTATACATAATATCTGTCATTACTTCTTCCATAATGGCTCTGAGTCCTCTCGCTCCTGTTTTTCTTCTTATTGCTTCTTTTGCTATGTACCTTATAGCTTCTTCCGTAAACTCAAGCTCTACACCGTCCATTTCTAGTAGCCTTTGGTACTGCTTTACAAGAGCGTTTTTTGGCTCGACGAGTATACGAACAAGGTCATCTTCTGTAAGTTCGTTGAGCACCGCTATAACGGGTAACCTTCCTATGAACTCTGGTATTAGGCCAAAATGTACCAAGTCATCTGGCTCTACAAGCTCTATTACGTTTTGATCTTGAATACTCTTACTTATGGCAGATTCGAAACCAACAACAGATTTTCCTAGCCTCCTTTTTATTATTTCATCCAAACCCACAAAAGCACCACCGCATATAAAGAGTATGTTGGTTGTATCTACCTGTATAAATTCCTGATGAGGGTGTTTCCTACCACCTTGTGGTGGCACGTTAGCTATGGTTCCCTCTATAATCTTTAGAAGCGCTTGTTGCACACCTTCACCAGATACGTCTCTGGTAATTGAGGGGTTTATACCTGACTTCTTGGCTATCTTGTCTATCTCGTCTATGTAAACGATACCCTTTTGCGCAAGTTTAACGTCGTAACCACAGTTTTGAAGAAGTCTCACTAAAACGTTTTCCACATCTTCACCTACGTAACCAGCTTCCGTCAAAGAAGTGGCATCAGCTATAGCAAAGGGCACGTTCAAGAGCTTGGCTAGCGTCTTTGCAAGCAAGGTTTTGCCAGAACCCGTAGGACCTATCAAGAGGATATTGCTTTTCTCTATATCGACATCGTGTGCACTTAAACCAAGTTCCTTGGCTCTTATGCGCTTGTAGTGGTTGTAAACAGCTACGGATAGTATTTTTTTTGCTTTTTCTTGGCCTATTATGTATTCATCCAAAGCTTTCTTTATCTGTTCTGGTTTTGGAACACTTTCAAGCTCTTTGAGTTTATACTGTGAAATTTGTTCTCTAACGATGGAGTTGCAGGCTTCTACGCACCTATCACATATGTATACATTGTTAGGTCCAGATATCAATACCAAAACTTCGTCCTGCGATCTACCGCAGAAAGAACAGTGATTTTTGGTCTTCATGTTACTCTCTCTTCTGTATAACTTTGTCCACTATACCATACTGGCGTGCCTCTTCAGCAGACATAAAGTAATCCCTTTCCACATCGTTCTGAATTTTCTCTAAGGGTTGCCCTGTATGTTTTGCAAGAATTTCGTTTAGCATGTTTTTTATTCTTTTTATCTCTTCAGCGTGTATGATTATGTCGGTTGCTTGACCGCTTATACCGCCTAGTGGTTGGTGTATCATTATTCGAGCGTTAGGCAGAGCGTACCTTTTGCCAGGTGCCCCAGCAGCTAGTAGTACGGCTCCCATGGACGCCGCCTGTCCTATACATATAGTTACAACATCGGGTTTGATATACTGCATAGTGTCGTATATAGCCATGCCTGCTGTTACAGAACCACCTGGAGAGTTTATGTAAAGGTAAATATCCTTCTCCGGATCTTGGGCTTCCAAAAACAGAAGCTGAGCAACAATTAAATTGGCCACATGGTCGTCTATAGGAAATCCTAGCAGAACTATCCTATCCTGCAGGAGTCTTGAGTATATGTCGTAAGCTCTTTCGCCCCTCGGTGTTTGTTCGATAACGATTGGAACGAGCTGATTAAGTATTTCCTTCATCTTTGGTTTCCTCCTTCTGGACTTCTTTAACGACAACTTTTCGTGCCAATTCTTTTATGGCTTTTTCTCTAGCAATATCTCCCATTAGGACTGGTACCAAATTTTGGCTCTCGAAGTACGCTTTTATGTTTTCTACGCTCGTGTTGTTCATGAGTGCGAGTTCTTCGTACTTTTTCTGCAAATCTTCGTCACTTACATTAATGTTCTTACTTTGTGCGTATTTGTCAAGTATTAATCTCAGCTTTATGTTGAAGATAGCCTGTGGTCTCACTTCTTCCGACAAAGCCTTAAGGTTTACGTGCTTTGGATCTATCCCATACTGAGCCAAGTAATTCAATCTTTGTGTTACTAAGCTTTCAATCTCTTTCGCAAGAAGGGTGCGTGGAACTTCTATGTCGTGCATCTCTACTAACTTATTTGCAAGGGCATTCTCTATTGCTTGTTCTCTGATTTTCTCCAGATTTTCTTGTATGTTTTTTCTCAGTTTTTCCATAGCCTCTTGCAGAGTGTCTCCAAGACCAGCTTGCTTTGCCAGTTCATCGTTTAGTTCTGGCAGAACTTTCTCTTTTATGGCTTTTATAGTGATTCTGACGTTTGCCTTTCCAGCTTCTTTACCCTCGGTATCGTAAAGCGTCAAGTCCGTAAAGCTTAGCTCCTCGCCCTCAGATCTACCTTCTAGAGAGGAATCTATTTCCTCTCTGAACATCCTTTCGCCAATTACACCAGATGTTTCGCCCTGTGTCTTTTCACCAGAGCTTGTTTCTTCAATCTCATACTCTATGACAACCAGGTCCCCCTTTTTGGTGGGTCTGTTTACAGGTTCCCAGATTGCGTGTTCTTCCCTAATTTTTTCCAAAGCTTCTTCTACCATCTTTTCGCTAAATTCTAGTTTGGGTATTTCAACTTCTACATTCTCAAGGTCTTTTAGTTCAAATTCTGGTATAACCTCAAAGGTTACAGTGTAAGAAACTTTTGGAGGGTTTTCTTGTAATTCTACGCTTTCCAGGTAGATGCTTGCTGCCGGCTTTAGTTTAGTCTCATTTATAGCTTTCTCTAAGGTAGCATCGGCGACTTTTTTCCCAACTTCTTCTCTTATTGATTCTTTGTAACGGCTCTTTATTATCCAAAGGGGGACAGTTCCTTTCCTAAAACCCTCTATCTGAACGTTTTCTTTTAAGTATTGATAAACCTCGTTTAGAGCCTTTTCAACAATATCACCCTCTACGTTAACTGTCAAGGATTTAAAAAGGCCTTCTTTCTCTTGGACTGTTACTTTCATTCAATCCTCCTGAGTTTAAATGCGGGTGGAGGGACTCGAACCCTCACGGGTTATCCCCACGGGATCCTAAGTCCCGCGCGTCTGCCAATTCCGCCACACCCGCTACAAGGTAATAAATTATAAAACATTTGTCTTAAAATATAATCTATGAGTGTACGTATATATAACACGTTGACTGGAAGAGTAGAGGAATTCGTGCCCATAAATCCTCCCAAGGTTAGTATATACACGTGCGGTGTTACTGTTTACGACAACTCCCACGTAGGACACGGTAGGAGTTTGATAGTTTTTGATACATTTAGAAGATACCTAGAATACTTGGGATATCACGTAAGATTCATAAGAAACTTTACTGATATAGATGACAAGATAATAAACAGAGCTAAGAACGAATGCACAGACTTTATGTCTATAGCCAATAGGTATATAGCTTCTTACTACCAGGATATGGAAGCAATCAGAGTAAAGCCTGCAGATGTGGAACCAAGGGTCACAGAACACATACAAGAGATTATAAATGTCATACAAACGCTTATACAGAAAGGATACGCCTATGTATCCGAAGGCGATGTTTACTTTGATGTTTCCTCTTTCCCAGAGTATGGAAAGCTCTCTAAGAGAAATATAGAGGAACTCCAAGCTGGCGCACGTGTAGAGCCCTCCGAGAAGAAAAAGGATCCTTTGGACTTTGCCCTCTGGAAAGCGGCTAAAGCTGGTGAACCTGCATGGGACTCACCTTGGGGACCTGGTAGACCTGGTTGGCACACAGAATGCGTAGCTATGATATTTAAGCACCTAGGGGAAACTATAGACATACACGGTGGTGGCTTGGACTTGGTCTTTCCTCACCATGAAAACGAGATAGCACAGGCAGAAGCCGCCACAGGTAAACCCTTTGCTAGGTATTGGATGCACAATGGTTTGGTGACCGTTGGTGGACAAAAGATGTCCAAATCACTTGGAAACTACGTGACACTGAAAGAAGTCTACACTAAGTACCATCCAGATGTACTGAGGTTGCTAGTTTTATTTACACACTACAGGAGCCCATTGGATTTTTCGTGGGAGAAAATGGAAGAGGCAAAACGAGCCTATGAACGCATAAGAGATGCTTTAGTAGATCTTGAGGTTCTAAAGAAGCTACCTGTGGTAGAATCTAAGGAAATACCAAAGCTCTACGAAAAGGTTAAACAAGTGGAAGAGTCTTTCTTTAGAGAGCTCAGTGAAGATTTTAATACACCTGCTGCTCTATCTCACATATTTTCCCTTGTTACAGACCTAAACAAGATAAAAAACTCTGCCTTTGAAAGAAGAAGTTTACCCAGTAATGAGCTTCAGGCCTATGAATTTGCGGTAAGGTCCGTTCTTAACAATATGAGAGGGATATTTGGTCTCTTTGAAGACATATATCCAACATGTGAGGTAAAAGAGACGGTAAATAAAGAGTTATCTTCTGGAGAGGTGCTTGATGAAAAATTAGTTAGCCTCTTAGTGGAAATTAGAGAAGCCGCAAGGAAAGAAAAGGTTTACAAAATAGCGGATTACATTAGGGATAAGCTCAAGGAAATGAATATAATACTTGAAGACACACCAGCGGGGACTAAATGGAAAAGAGTGTAATTCCTATAGTGCTCGATGGAAAGTCTCTTTCTGAAAAGATAAGGGAAGATATCAAAAGAGAAGTTGAAAGCTACACAAAGCTTGGCTACAGAAAGCCTTCATTGGCTGTAGTTCTTGTTGGAAACGATCCTGCCAGCAAAGTGTATGTAGAAAACAAAAGAAAAGCTTGTGAAAAGGCTAACATAGAATCTTTGCTTTTCCATCTTCCAGAAAACACACAGACAGCAGAGCTTTTGGACCTAATAGCCGAGCTAAATGCCAATCAGAACGTGGATGGTATATTAGTCCAACTTCCTCTACCAAAGCACATAGATGTAAACGAAGTCATACTTACCATATCACCACGAAAAGATGTGGATGGTTTCCATCCAGAAAATATGGGGAGGCTTGTTGGAAGGTTGGAGGATGGATTCATACCATGTACACCTTTGGGGATAGATATTCTCTTGAAAAACTACGGAATAGATGTAAAGGGAAAGAACGTAACCATTGTAGGTGCAGGCTTTATAGTAGGTAGACCCTTGGCACTTCTTATGCTTTGGAGGGATGCCACAGTTAGCGTATGCCATATACACACCAAAGATATATCTGAGTATACAAAAATAGCTGATATACTTGTTTCTGCTACAGGTGTGCCACATCTAATAAA
>JBEPZA010000007.1:0-16470 GCA_041641075.1 Aquificaceae bacterium
TACAAGGAAGGAGTTCACATGATAGATGGAGATGTTTTGCTATTGGCATTAGTCAATATGGCTGATGGAGTTAAGACATTAATAGGAGACCGCGGCGCAAAAGCAGTTATGCGTGATGCTGGTAGGCACGCAGGGCACAGGCTCCTGGAAATTTTAATAGCACACTTTCCAGAAACTCTGTCAAAAGAGGAAGCAATACTTAGAACTTGCAGTATTCTGGAAAACCTTGGTTTCGCTGAATCTATAGTTCTTAAAGATAATGAAATTCATATCATAGAGGATGCCTTTACAGACGCAATAGAAGATGAAGATCTTAACAATTCACCTATCCTCTACTTTCTCGCAGGTCTAATAGAAGGTTTTGTTGGTTTTATGAGTAACGACAAGGTAATATTAATACCTCAAAACGTACAAAAGGGAAGAATTGTTTATATTTTCAATTAATGGAGCAAAAAAAAGTAAAGCTACAGTGGATATCAAACAACGATTACATAGCTACTACGTCATACGGAAGTCTACAAGTAGGGGAATCCTACCATAGACCTATGGAACTTCTACTTGTAGCTCTTGGTGGGTGTATGGGAGTTGATATATCCACAATTCTTAGGAAAAAAAGACAAGATATAAAAGATATAAACATAGAAGTCCTTGGTGAACGAAAAGAAGATTTTCCAAGAGTTTATGAGAATATAAAAATAGTTTGCCATGTAAAGGGTGATAACTTAAACAGAAAGGCAGTAGAAGATACTGTAAATTTATCCATAAGCAAATATTGCAGTGTTTATGCTATGCTTAGCAAAGCAAGTAACATAGAGGTGGAAATAAAGATATGGGAAGATTAAGAAGTAAGCTTGAAGAGATAAAAGCCAAAGGTCAAAAAGCTCTAGTGTCTTATATGATGGTGGGTTACCCAGACTTGCAAACTTCTTTGGAAATCTTCAAGGTTCTTTTGGAAAATGGCACAGATATTTTAGAAATAGGTCTTCCTTTTTCGGACCCAGTTGCCGACGGTCCTGTCATACAACAAGCTCACGAAGTTGCTCTAAGAAATGGTATAAAATCAGAAGATGTTTTTGAAGTATCTATGACTTTGCGTAAAGAATTCCCAAATACGCCGTTCCTCTTGATGACATACTATAACCCCATATTCAAAATAGGGATGGAAAAATTTTGTCACAAAGCCGCAGAAAGCGGTATAGATGGTTTTATAGTTCCAGATCTTCCACCAGAAGAAGCCTCAACTTTAAAGGAAAGTGTCCAAAAGTACGGTTTATCTTTGGTCTTTTTGGCTTCACCCACCAGCACAGAAAGAAGGATAAAACTAATATGCGAGAACAGTGATCACATGGTTTACTTTGTTTCTATAACAGGCACCACAGGTGAAAGGGAAAAATTACCAATTGAAAGATTAAGTAAAGACTTAGTAAGATACAGGAATGTGTGCGATAAAGATGTTGTAGTTGGTTTTGGAGTATCCAAGTATGAACAAGCAAAACAAATAACCGAGATAGCCAACGGTATAGTGGTAGGCAGCGCTTTTGTAAAGCTTGCGGGTAACAGAGACCTGAAAGGAATAAGCGAAAAAGTAAAGGAGTTAAAGTTAGCGTTAATGTAAAAGAATTTACTCGATAAATAAAAGCGTTGCAGTAACCGCTTCTTAGTAGAAGATATTTTATCTATGAGAGCTGTTTTTAAAGTGGTTGGTATGACATGCGTAAACTGTGCTAAAGCCATAGAAATAAACCTAAGGAGATTAAAGGGGATAGAAGATGTCAAAGTTTCGTTTGAATTAGGTAGGCTGGATGTAACCTTTAACGAAAAACTCTTGGATACTCAAGACATAAAAAAAGTGGTAGAATCTCTTGGATATAAAGTAATAGAAGGAAAGCAAGAAAAATCAAAAGAGGTTTACATATTAATTTCTTGTATCTTGGCAAGCATCCTTTTGATGATACTTATGTTTGTGCGTGAAACTTGGAGCATTTATGTTCAATTGGTATTATCTTCTTTAGTTCAAGTAATTGGCGGATACAGGTTCTACAAATCCGCCTTGCACTCACTAAGGTCTGGTATAGGAAATATGGATGTTCTAATTGCCTTGGGTAGTACTTCAGCTTACTTATATAGCTTTCTTGCGTTAATTGGAGCACTACCAGGGCAGCCTTTTTTTGAAACTTCAGCTTTACTTATAACCTTTGTGCGGTTGGGAAAGTTTATAGAAGAAAGCATAAAGGATAAAGCTCTAGGTATGCTAAAGGGTCTGTTTCTTTTGCAAACAGGAAAAGTTAAAGTTTTAAAAGAAAACAAAGAGGAAGAAAAACAGATTATGAACCTCTTCAAAGGAGAAACAATTGTTTTAAAGACGGGTGATGTAGTACCTGTAGACTGCAAAATACTGGAAGGAAACTTGGAATTGGATGAGTCACTAATAACAGGTGAAAGCTTACCAGTTATAAAAAGAGCTGGTGATCAAATACTTTCCGGAAGCATGGTTGTTAGCGGTTTTGCAAAAGCAAAGGTAGAAAAAACTTTCAGTGGTAGTTATGTATCAGCGGTTATAAGCATGATAGATACAGCCCTAAAAGAAAAACCATCAATACAGAGAATAGCCGATAGATTTTCTCATTACTTTGTTCAGTTTGTTGTAGGACTGGCAGTTTTGGTATTTATCTTCTGGTACTTGACAACCTATGACTTACAAAAAAGCGTAAATTTTGCTCTTTCTGTCTTGGTAGTTTCATGCCCGTGTGCCTTTGGGATAGCTGTGCCTTTAGCCGTAGCTGTAAGTCTAACAAAAGCTTATAAAAAAGGAATCATCGTTAAAAATCCAGTTGCATTAGAAAAGTTGCTACAAGTAAACTTGGTTCTCATAGATAAGACGGGAACTTTAACTGAAGGAAAACCTAAAGTAATCGATACAAAAATATATTCAGAAGAAGCACTAAGCATAGCGCACGCCTTAGCCTCAAAATCCAACCATCCTTACTCTAAAGCCATCAAGGAGTATTGCGAAAAGTTTGCAACACTTAGAACACTGGAATTTAGCGGTTGCAAAGAAGTTGCTGGCGTAGGTGTGATGTGTGAAGACTACCTTTTAGGTAGGTCTAAAGAAGGAAATCCTGCTCTGATGCAAAAAGACAAGGTATTGGTAGAATTTATCATAGAGGATAGAATAAGAAAAGAATCTTATCAGGTGATAAGTTTTTTAAAAAATAAAAACATAAAGCTAGTGATGCTTACTGGTGATTCTTTAAAAAAAGCTTCACATGTGGCAAGAGCTTTAAACATAGAAGAATTTATAGCAGAGGTGAAGCCAGAGGATAAACTAGATATTGTTAAACATTATCAAGAAAAAGGCTACAAGGTTTGTATGATAGGAGATGGTATAAACGATGCTCCCGCAATGGCTCAAGCCCACGTATCTATAGCAATGTCAGAAGGAACGGATATAGCTAAAAAAGTTGGTGATATAGTTTTACCCAACATAGGGCTTTTAAGGGATGCATTTATTACTGCGGAAAAATCCATAAAAAGAATAAAACAAAATATATTTTGGGCTTTTTTGTATAACACTATTAGTATACCTGTTGCCGCTGGTGTACTGTTGAGTTATGGACTTTCTTTGACACCTGAGTTAGCTGGACTTATGATGGTGTTGTCATCTTTGAGCGTCGTCATAAATTCTGTTAGAAAATAGGAAATCTATGTTATAATAGACAGGATGGAGGAAAAAAATGGCGCTTAGGATAAGGCTTGCGAGATTCGGAAGAAGAAACCACCCAATATACAGAATAGTAGTGATGGATGCCAAATCTCCCAGAGAAGGAAAATATATAGATATACTTGGAACATACGACCCAATTAATAAGAAATTCCTTGATATAAAGCCTGAAAAGGTAAAAGAGTGGATTTCTAAAGGAGCAGAAACAACTGATAGAGTACAAAGCTTACTAAAATTATCAAAAATACTCTAAAAGGAGGTAACGTTATGAGCCAACTCAGGGACATAGTTGAAATTACTGCAAAATCTCTAGTAGACAGCCCGGAAAGGGTTAATGTAGTAGAGATCGAAGGGGAAAAAACTGTAGTCATCGAGCTTAGAGTTGATCCCAAAGACTTGGGGAAAGTTATAGGTAAGCAAGGAAGAATAGCAAGAGCATTAAGAACCATACTTTCTTCTATGGGAAGAAAGATAAACAAAAGAGTCGTTTTGGAAGTCTTAGAATGATCCAGGTATATATACCTTCCCGCTCGGGAAGGTATTTTATAAACTTACCACTCAAAACGAACAAAACAAAGTTGAGATGATATGACAAAGGTTTACGTAGTAACATCTGGAAAAGGTGGTGTGGGTAAAACAACCATAGTAGCTAACGTTTCTGTAGCTTTAGCCAAGTTTGGTAAAAAAGTCCTCGCCGTAGATGCAGACATAGGACTTAGAAACTTGGACATGATTCTCGGTTTAGAAAATCGTATAGTCTACGACGTACTGGACGTTTTGGAAGAAAGGGTGCCCTTCCACAAGGCGCTAGTAAAAGACAAAAGAGGACTCCCTCTATGGCTATTACCTGCAAACCAGACTAAGAACAAGGATGCGATAGACAAAGATAAATGGGAAAAATTGATTAAAGAGATAAAAGAAACTAACGAGTATGACTATATATTTATAGACTCCCCCGCCGGAATAGAAAAGGGCTTTCAGTTGGCAGTATCCCCTGCCGATGCTGCGCTAGTAGTTGTAAATCCAGACGTTTCATCTATACGAGACGCAGACAGGATAATAGGATTCCTTGAAAATAGGAAATGCGAAGATATGTCACTAATAGTCAATAGGATAAGATGGGATAGCGTAAAAAAAGGAGAAATGCTTTCTGTGGAGGATATAACGGATATATTGAAACTTCCCTTAATCGGAGTTATTCCAGAGGAACCCAAGCTCGTCGATTTTACTAATAGAGGTGAACCTATCGTTTTAAATGAAGACTACAACGCTTCCAAGGCCATGATAGATATATCAAGGCGCATAATTGGAGAGCAGGTGCCTATAATTAATTATGGAAAGAAAAAAGGACTATTGGAAAGAATATTTGGGGGTGAGTAGATATTGGTTGATTTGTTCAGTTTCGGAAAAAACGAAAGTAGAAACGAGGCTAAGAGGCGACTGACTATGGTTTTGGCATACGAAAGAAGGGGCTTACCACCTAACTTTATTGAAAAACTAAAAAATGACCTTATATGCATCTTTTCTAAATACTCTCAATTTGATGTTGGGAAGATAGAGGTTAATCTAAGACGTGATGAGTCATCCTTCGATGAGCTGTGGATTAGCATACCATTCAAAGAGTAAAGTAGCATTCCTCATAGACTTAGATGGCGTCCTTGTAAAGGATAAAAAGTTAAATCTCTTCGAAGACACACAGAAATTTCTTAACTTCTTGAGAGTAGAAAAAGTGCCCTTTAGGATACTTTCCAATAATTCTACTAGAGCACCCAAACGCATAGTAGATGATTTAAAGGCTAGAGGACTCGATATAAAAGATGAAGAATTTATTTCCCCACTCAGAATGCTCCCTGATTACCTGAGGGCTATAGGTATAAAAAAGTGTTTGGTGATAGGCACACCCACGCTAAAGGAATTCCTAAACGAGTGTGGATTTGAGGTTCTAAACTCCTACAAAGTAGATGCTGTTATAATTGGTCAAGATAGAGAGCTAAACTTTGAGAAGCTCAAACTTGCTGTGTCGGCAGTTCATTTGAATGGCTCAAAAATAATCCCCGTTAACCTAAGCAGAATAGTAAAAGATGATGATGGGCTTTACTTTTTAGGATCAGGATCTGTTGCCCTAAGCATAGCTCATGCATGCAATTACAAAGAAGACATCCCCAACTTAGGTAAACCATCGAGAGAATTTATAGAGTATGCATTAAGGGATATGCCAAAAGACGAAGTTTATATAGTGAGTGATGACATTTATACTGACCTTCTGGGAGCTAGCAAGCTGGGACTAAAGACCATCTTTTTAACCACCGGCAAATACTCCGAGAGAGAAATCGAAAAAAGTGGATTTAATCCAGATTATACCTTTCATAGTCTGACTCAACTAATTGACTTTATATCGGAAATTACGAAAAAAAGAGCTTAGCGATTATTCCTATTCTTGGCTTTTTAAGTTGAAAGACTTTTGATCCTCTCTTCCTTGCCTAGTATCTCAGTAATCCGCACACCAAACTTTTCACCTACTATAACCATCTCGCCTTTAGCTATAAGCTTACCATTCACTAGTATGTCTACTGGATCCTCAATTCCTCTATCCAACTCCACAACGGACCCTGGGCCAAGTTGTACAAGACTTCCCAAAGGTAGCACGGTAGAGCCAATAATCACTTCTATACTAAGTGGTATATCTAAAAGACGTTGAATTTCTTTTGAGATATCTTGTGTTTGATAAACTGGTTGTTCCTGGGTTTGTACCTCCTCTTTTTTTTCTGACTTTAAGGCTTCCTCTTGCTCTTTTAGTGCCTCGGTCCATATATCCGTTAAGTTTTCTTGTTTGACATCTTGCTCGTGCTTTTTCTCTTGCATAGCCTACTCCAGGTATTTGTATATTTTAATAGCTTTAGACGTTCCTACCTGACCTAACACTGCTTTGAATTTCAGTATACCTTCCACCTTTACATCTATTGGCTCCTTTAAGCTCCTCTTCAAAGTTATGGTGTCACCCTCTTTTAGTTTTAAAAGATCCTCCAACGTGATATCAGTTTTACCCAAACTGGCCTCAATCTTAACGGGGACGTTTTTTATGGCTAGAGAAGTGCTAAGCATCATCTTCCCTTCATTTTCTCTCACTCCTTTCAATAACTCCATGTAAGGTTTTATACCTTCCTCTGGAATAGCCAAATGAACAAAGCCAGAAACTTGTTCTAAGTCAAAGTTGAGCTTTAAGAGAATTACTTTCTCCCTAGGTTTAGAAACAGTAAGCAGTGTAGGATTTGTTTCTATACCCAAAAGAGAAACCTTTACACCCATCACGGAATTCCAAGCAGCTTGGAGCTCAGTGAGCATAGCTTTTAGTATTTTTTCTACTATCCTAAGCTCTATTCTTGTAAATTCTTTGCCTTCTATTTTATAGGGCTTTGTTGTGCCGCCAAATATGCTACTAAGGGTTGCATACACTATCTTGGGGTCTATTATGAGGAAGCATGAACCACTTAATGGGCTTATACTGACCAAACCAATAGCGGATGGAACTGGTAGCTTCTGGATAAATTCAGAAAACTTAATTATGAGAGTTTCTTCTTTGTATACTCCGTTTATGCCTGTCATTATGGGGGAAAGTGTCCTTTTAAGATTTGATGTCCACCTTTCGAATATGAGGTCAAGTCCAGATATCCTTCCAGCAGCTATTTTTTCGAATATATCGGGATTTATAGGTTCAACTTGGCCTATTTTCTTCTGTTCTGTCCTTGGCATCTCTCTCTTTCCTAAAGTCTGTAATAAGAGCTCTACTTCTTCCTGTGAAAGAATTTGGTCAGCCATAACTATCTACCTCTCAACCAAGCCTTTATTATTCTTGCAACCTTTTCAGTATCACTTTTTGCGACTCTTGCTATAGCATCCACAGTCGCCAGTTCTCTTGCCTTTGCTCTGAGAGCTTCTATCTCTTTAACCTCTTGCAACTCTTCGGATACGGACGGAGTAGGAACAGTAGTAGGAGTAATAGCGATAGTATCCTTTTTTCTGGATCTTTGCAATATGAAGAAAAGAACAATCATTCCTATGAGCAACAGGGCCGCAAAAATTGCATACTTTAAGTAGTTTTCGTAGGGTAATTTTTCTGGAAATGTCTGTGTAGTCTGAAAAGGTAATGTTTCAACACTTACCACATCTCCACGTTGTAAATCTATGCCAGCAGCCGCTACAACTATATTTCTGACCTTATTCAAATCCACATCTTTTAGGTTTGCATCTAAAATTACACCCACACTCAATCTTTTCACTTTAAAATTTGGTCCTTCTGTATATGTTTCTTTCTTGCTAACTTCATAATTAGTTATAGTCTCACTTTTTTCTGATATAAATTGACCACCAGTACCTACGCCTGTTCCAGGAGGGATGTTTGCCTGTGCACCTGGTACACCACCAGTACCTGTACCTTCTGTCCTTTCTTTCTTCTTTTGCTGACTAACAACGGCGGTCATATCTGGATCAAACAACTCTTCTTTTTGTTTAAATCTGGAAAAATCCAAATCTGCACTAACCCTAACTTTTACCCTTCCAAAACCCAGTGTGGATTCCAAAGCTGCCTGTACCTTTTTTTCTACGTTCTTTTCGTACTCGAGTTTAAGTTTTAATTCCTTCTCACTCACCTTTATGTCTTCTTCCTCTTCCAAAAGAGCAGTAAGATCTACACCTTTGTCATTTACAACTACCACATTTTGAGGCTTGAGTTTGGGGACACTGGAAGATACGAGATTTCTGATGGCTCTTACTTGTTCTTTTGTTAGCTCATAGCCAGGTTTAACCTTTACAAAGACACTGGCGGATGGTTCCTCCTCTTCTCTTACAAATATGGATTTTTCAGGTAGAGCTATATTAACCTTGGCATCCTCTATACTCGAAAGCTTTAGTATTGTTCTGGCTAGCTCACCCTCTATAGCTCTCTTGAAGTTCACTTGTTGTTGAAAATCAGATACTGCAAAACCCGTTTTGTCAAAGACTTCATACCCAATAATACCCTTGTTTGGAACCCCCTTGGCAGCTAGTTTTAGTCTTAGGTCTGCCACCATACTTTCTGGTACCAATACAGTTTTACCATCCTGACCTATTTTGTAATTCACGCCCTCTTTATCGAGCTCCATAAGGACTGCTTGCATATCTTCTTGAGAAAGACCTGTGTATAAAGTAGCATAATTTGGAGAAGAGGCATATACGGCCAAAATTAAGAACACAGCTAAAATAGATAAAGGTAGAGCCAATAAGAGGAGTTTTTTCTGTAGTGGAAGCTCCATAAATCTATTTTTGTAATTTAGTAAGGTTTGTTTCCAATCCGCCATATTAAACCTGCATTCTGTTTAGCTCTTGATAAGCTTCTAAGAGTTTATTCCTTACTTGTATTAGAAGATCTAAAGCGATCTTGGCCTTTTGGGATTGTAAAACCAATTCGTGTAAAGCTACCTCCTTTCCTTGAAGGAGGGCTTCTTTTAAGGATTCTGACTTTATTTGCTCATTATTTGCCATCTGTATGAGCTTTTGTAGCTCTCTTTCAAAAACTGACTTAGCTACACCTTTAGTTTTACTTTCTTGGGGGACATTTATACCAAGACCTATTATCTCCATAGCTCTAAGGTCCTCCTTGTAATATCCAGAGTAGTGTTAAAAGCATTAAGATTTGCTTCGTAACTTCTGGACGCTGTTATCATGTCTGCCATTTCCTTGACCAGTTCCACATTGGGTAATCTCACATAGCCCTGAGCATCCGCTCTTGGATTTGTCGGGTCATAAACTAGTTTAAAAGGCTCATCTGATTCCCTTATGGCAACTACTCTAACGGGAATTGTGAAAATGTTCTTTTGGTCTTCCACCGCCTCAAATACAGGCATGAGTTTTCTGAAAGGTTCGCCACTTACCTTATAGGATTCATAGTTAGCTATGTTTGATGATGCTACGCTTATCCTTATTCTCTGAGCGTACATTCCAGATGCCGATATTTCTAAGACTTTAAATATATCATTCATATTACCTTCCCTCCCTTATGATACGTTCCAGTTTTTCAGCAGCACCTGTAGCCATTTTCATGTAGACTTCATACGCAATTTTATTTTGTGCCATCTTTGCCATCTCTTCCTCAACGCTAACGTTGTTAAGATCATTACCAACCAGACCTCTATTTACCTCCACCACTTTAAAGTCTTCTTTGCCTGAAGGTTTTATGTGCTTTTGCCTTGTAACTTTCAGATTGCCTGCGCTTTCCAAAATGAAAAGAACATCTTTAGCCTTGTACATAGGAGTATCTGCATTTGCTATATTGCTAGATATTATTTTATGACGTTTCCAGGTGTATTCGAGAAAAGGTTTGATCTTATCAATACCTTTAAAAATATCCATCCTTTTACCCCCAAAGTTCTATTATTGTTTTACCTATTATATCATCCTTGTTTTTAACTTTATCAATTACCCAATTCAAAGTTTCTTCATCTTTTAGCATCTTTGATGAAAAGGCTAGTCTAAAAATGGATATCCAGTAGATACTATCCTCTTCTTTTGATGTTTCCACAAGTTTTTTGTAGAGCTCTTGGGCTCTTTTATAGTTCTTACTCTTATAGTATATGTCTGCTAGTTCGAATATGGCTGGTTGCACGTAACCGCTCAACCTTGCGGGTAAGTTATCATCTTTTAGAGCTTCTTCAAGATACTTAGCGTTCTTTTGCATTATGCCTAATATAAGGAGAGCTTCCAGTCTGTCTTCGCCATGGAGATCTTTCAGAGATCTCTCTATAAGTTTTAAACCATCCAATTTTCCTTCTAGAAGCATAGCTTGTCCAGAAAGGAAGTCTCCTACGGAATTGCTCAAAGACATTGCAATCTGCAAAGCTTGTGGATCTCCAGCATAAACTAAAGATCTCGCCAGTTTCTCAAGGGAAAACAAAGTAAAGTAGTTCTTTGGATTAGTTTGATAAAGGTCTTTTAGCACTCGTGCCCATTCTTCAGAGTATGGGTCAACATTTTCGTATGCCTGTCTTAGAGTAATTAACAATGGATCCAAATTGGCTTTTAAATCTACAATCTGAACTTCCCGATTTAAGGATACTTCCTTTAGCTTAATGAGATCTTGGTCATAAATCTTGCCTTCCGTTAAGGCAAAATAGTATACTCCCAAAATAGCAGGTATGGATAACTGGTTGTTTATGTCTATCCAAGCAGTATAAACTAGTGATTGGGGATAATTGGGAAACTTGTTTTCATACTTTTTCATGAAGTCCGGGTAAGCCCAGAGTTGAGAGTATAGAAGCCTAGCAATCGGTTTGTATAGCAAATTTCCCCTTATTAAACTTTCTATCCTCGCAAGAGCATCTTTGTGATTGTCTATCTTGAGATATATAAGAGCTAAGTAGTAATCCACCAAGTCTTTATACTTCTGGTATATATCTTTTCTAGTCAAGATTTCCATGTAGAATGAAGCCTTTTTCCAATCTCCTACCATATAGTAGCTTACTGCGTATCTGTATAGGAAGTGCTCATTGTATTCGAGATACCTATTCATTTCCCGAGCTTTAGTCAAGTAATCAATACAAAGGACATAGTTGCCTAAATTAAATTGATAAAACCCTTGTATTAGATAATACATGTATTCATCTTCTCCCAATTCCTTGGGGTTTATACTGAGTAAAGTTTTCGTTTCCATAGTGCCCGTCATTACCCTAGCGTATTCCATTTTAAGCATATAGGTGGGAGCCGCGCTTTTCCTGTAAAGATAAGAAAAGATATCCATTGCTCTATCGTACATATCCAGAAGAAGGTAAGACTCTGCTATAAACTCTAGCTGCAGATTTACGTAATTATTCCTTTTGTAAAAAAAAGGATACATATTTAAAAACCCTATTGCAGAATACACTCCCTCTTTTTTCCCAGAGTAATAAGAAAGTAGCGCATAAGATTTACCAATGTAGATATAAGCGAGTTCCCCATAAGGTCCGTATCTGTCACTTGTGTATGCTTTCGTAAAATTCTGAATGGCTTCCATGTAGTTTCTATTTTGTAAGTTATCATAGCCTTGGGAAAAATAGAGTTTTGCACTACTGGCATCTAACCTTTCTGTGGAGAAACTAAGAATGAAAATGAGTAAAAGGAAAAATATCTTCCTAGTGATTTTGCCCTGTGTGAGCGAAGTACTTTGCGTAGAACTCCTTTTTGAATTCATTAAATTTCCCCTCCTGTATGGAGCGTCTAATGTTTTCCATAAGTCTGTGGTAGAAGCGCAAATTATGTATAGTGTTCAATATATAGCCAGTTATTTCTTCTACGTTGTAGAGATGTCTCAGGTATGCTTTTGTGAAATTTTGACAGGTGTAACAATCACACTCTTCATCAGGTGGGGTAAAATCATTTTTGTAAACTTCATTTCTTATGTTAATACGTCCGTAAGTAGTAAAAAGCGTACCGGTTCTTGCCATACGTGTAGGTGCAACGCAATCGAACATATCCACACCGTAGCTTACAGCTTCGAGTATATCCTCCGGCATACCTACACCCATTGCATATCTCGGCTTATCCCACGGTAGAAGGCTACATGTAAGATGGATGATATTGTGCATAACTTCCTTTGGCTCACCAACTGACACTCCACCTATAGCGTATCCAAATAGATTTTTCTCAATCGTTAACATGGCAGATTCCATTCTTAAATCTTCAAAAAAAGCACCTTGAATTATTCCAAATAGTGCCTGATCTTCTCTCTTTTTACGCTCTATACTTCTTTCTAACCACCTAACAGTTCTCTCTAAGGCAGATTTTGCATAAGCGTAAGTTGTAGGGTATTCTACGCACTCATCCAAGGGCATAATAATATCGGAACCTAGTATCTCTTGAATTTCTATGACTTTCTCCGGTGTGAAAAAATGGTAATCACCTGCTAAGTGATCTCTAAATTCTACTCCCTCTTGTGTAACCTTCACTTTTGCCTTCCCATCTCCTCTACGTCTCGAGAGGGAAAAAACTTGGAATCCACCACTATCCGTAAGTATTGGTTTGTTCCATCCAATAAACTTGTGTAAACCTTGTGCTTTTTTTATGGTATCCACACCAGGTCTTAGGTAAAGATGGTATGTATTGCCTAGTATAATTTGGGTTCCTATTTCTAGCAAAAGCTTATGAGTCATAGCTTTGACCGTTCCTTGAGTGCCAACTGGCATGAAGACTGGTGTTTGGATTTCCCCATGTGGTGTTATGAGTCTGCCTAATCGAGCCTTTCCATCCGACCTTAAAACCTCAAAACTAAACATGGTATTAAGTTTAAAGTATTATCACAAGAAAGCCCAACACTAAGACGGAGATGGAAACTAAACTTTTAAAGTTTACTTTTGTAATTCTTTTGGAAAGTAAGCCACCGAGCAAAACACCAAGAGGAACACCTAGCATACATTGAAGTATTATATCTTTGTTTAAGTATAGGATGTTTTCCTTGTGGTAAAAAAGCAACCTAAATAAAATATTGGATGTAAAGTAAACATTTAACATAAGTTTAAAACTTTGCATACTGTCTGTATTTTGATTTAGATAAATTGCTGGAGGAGGTCCTCCCAATCCTACCAAACCTGCCGAAAGTCCACCCAAAAACCCTGCCAGAGGACCTAGAGGCTTTCCTAGTTTGAATCTTAGTTTCCCTCTCTGGTGCATGTAGTCATACAGACCCAAGACAATTATAAATGTGCCTATTACAAGCTTTAAAATTTCTTTATCTATTCTGCTCAGTAAATACGAACCTATGTATATACCAGGTATGGAGGACACTATAAGAGAAGCTAAAAGCGGGAAATTTGCTTTACCTTTCCGATTTTGGATTAGGATAAGTAGAGTTCCTACTAAATTTGCTATGGCAGAGCTTACTATAACTTCTTTTGGGTTATAAAAAAGCGAAAGAAAACCAACTATAAATATCCCTGCTCCAAATCCAGTGAAAGATTGAAAAACCCAAGCGAGTAGGGTAGTAAAAAAAGGAATCATCTACCCAGGATTTTTCGAATCTTGTTGAAAATCCCTCCAAAACGCCTCTTGAACTCTAAATTTAGTATTTCTACCCAATAACCTATCTTACCAGAAAGCTTGGAAAGGTAAGACTTGTCCTTTATGTTATCTTTGTAAAGGAACTCTTTTAAAACTTTGTTAGTTTCCTCTAGAGCGCTTATTATTCTCTTTAACTCTTTTTCGGAATCCAAATTGGTTCTGTTTATTCTATCCTCGAGGTATCGTTCTATACCTACGAGTGCCGCGTTAAGGCTTGCGTTCATAGTTTGAGCGTCCGTAGAAAACTGATTAATGAGCTCTATTAGTTTAGACCTTAGCCTAAATCTGTATTCCGAGATTTCCAGATTGAATGGCTCTTTTGAACTTATATCATCCATAAATTCCTTCACTATAATTATGACTCTTTCTTCAATGCTGTAAATTTTTTCCATATATTGTATTATAATAGATTCTTACACAGAAGGCACGTAGCTCAGACGGGAGAGCGCTGGCCCGACACGCCAGAGGTCGGCGGTTCGAGTCCGCCCGTGCCTACCATTTACTCACTTATCATTTCTATGCTCACAAATTCAGCTCTCCTGTTGGTAAAACGGCCTATAGCTGTTGTGTTTTCCGCTATGTAGTTAGCTTTTCCGATACCCGCAGTTTCTATTCTCGAAGCTTCTATACCTTGCCTAACTAAGTATTCTTTTACGGCTTGGGCTCTTCTCATGGCTAGTCTTTCATTGTAATCCTTAGATCCTATGTTATCTGTGTATCCTGTTACCCTAAGCTTCATATTAGGATTTTCTTTCATAACCTTTACCACTTCGTTGAGAATAGGAATATACTCTTTTTTTATATTGTGCTTGTTGAAATCAAAGTGTATTCTAGTATCCAATTTTAAAGGAACTTCTACGAATTTCTCCTTTTGGGGTTTATCTTCGTATCTAACAGTTGTTTCTTCCGTTTTGGTTTCTTCCGCTGTAGCTACTTTTATAGGTCTACCAGTGTAGCATGGTAGCTCCTCTTTCTTGGCTATATCCACTCTATACTGCGCATCTCTTATCCATTTAGAAATTTTGCTTCTTAAATCAAAAAGAAAGTTTTCGTTAGGACGCTCCTTTGACAGTTCGTAATTTAGAAGGTCGTAATAGGCTTCCGCCTTCCCTAAACTATCAGGAGCGCACGACATTCCCATATTATTCCTTACATAAATTATCATTTCAGCCAGGGCTTTCTCTGAAGAGTTTTCAAAGGTATCCAACTGTTGGTTTGAAGTTAAAGCTTTGATTATAGAGTTAAAACTTTTTATAGCAAACATTTGAGATCCTATGTTATCCCCATAACTAGCCAAAAGAATAGACGCATCGTTATAAGCTTTGGCTTTCTCATAATGATACTTGGAATTTTCGTATGCTTTTACATTATACCCAAACTCTAGCATTTTTTGACTTTGAATTAAGTAGTCCATCGTTCTATTTTGAGTAGTTATTGCAAAGCTTATTGATGTAAATAAAGCTATAACAAAAAACTTTTTCATTCTCCACCTCCTTTTTATATAATACTGTAAATCTGTCGTAGTATGCGAGCCGTATTGCAGAGGGTTAAAAACTCAAGTGTATTTGTAGAGGGAAAGCAAGTTGGTTATATAGATCATGGTCTATGTATACTCTTAGGTATAAAAGTTGGTGATACAGAAAGGGAAGTGGATAAGCTGATAAACAAGATCTTAAACTTAAGAATATTCGAGGATGAATCGGGAAAGTTCAACAAATCCCTTTTGGATATAGGAGGCTCTGTTCTTGTGGTGTCACAATTTACTCTGTATGCAAACACACGAAAGGGTAGAAGACCGAGTTTTGAACTTGCGGAAAAACCTACTATAGCAAAGAGCTTATACGAGTATTTTGTGGAAAAAATTTCCCAATACGTTCATACACAAACGGGAGTATTTGGCGCTATGATGGATGTTTACATCCTCAATTACGGACCTGTGACTATAATACTTGATTCTGAAGAGCTTTAATGTTAAAGGTTACTTTAACTGGCAATATAGGGTGTGGCAAATCCACCGTTGCGGATATGTTTAGGGAGTTATCTTGCTATGTGTTGGATGCGGACAAAATAATAAAAGGGTTTTACGATGAAAAGGGGAGTGTTTACAGAGAGGTTGTAAACAGATTTGGAGAGAGCATTTTGGATATTCAAGGTAACATAGACAGAAAGAAACTTGCAAGTATAGTATTTAGAGACAAAGAGGCGTTGGATTTTTTGGAAAAAGTTACACACAAAGCTTTGTATGAAAGGTTGGAAGAAATATTTAAGACACTTCCGAAGGATTCTATTGTGATAGTGGAAGCTTCTTTGGTTATAGAAAAGGGCACATATAAAAACTACGACAAAACAATTGTTGTTTACGCACCTTACGAAATATGCAAAGAAAGAGCCATAAAGAAAGGTTTTACATTGGAAGACTTTGAACTCAGATGGAAAAAACAAATGCCAATAGAGGAAAAAGTAAAGTATGCTGATTACGTAATAGACAACTCTAAGGGATTGGATAAAACAAGAGAGCAGGTAGTTTTCATTTACCAAAAGTTAAAGGAAGAGTTAAGTAAAAGGGATTTGTAAATTTAATGTAAGAGCTAGCTAAAATATAAAGACTTTTGTAAAAAGTGCAGCGAACCGGAAAAATAGCAAAAGTGGCTCTGAGCATTGATACATAAGGTTTTGATGGCAATTTTTCG